>JAFGFK010000169.1 GCA_016931135.1 Candidatus Sumerlaeota bacterium
AACGAAATTTGCCGTGAAGAGTTTGACGCGTTCTCCGGTGAGGGGATTGATCGCCTCGCGTCCGAGCCAGATTCCCTCCTTTTCTCGGTCTTCCGCCGTGCGGACGCTGCGATCTTGGATCGCAACGCGGTTGACGAAACTGCGTACTGCGGATTCCTGGGGCGCGCCCTGGGAGAGGGCAATGGTTTGCGGATGCTCCGGCGCGAATACCATGAAGGTGACGCCGTAGAGCGTATCGGGACGCGTTGTGAAAATGGGGATCAGGGGGTCTTCCCCGGGGCGCGGATCAGCCAGCTGAAAATTGACCAGGCATCCATAACTTTTGCCGATCCAGTTTTTCTGCATGATGCGGACATGTTCGGGCCATCCGGTGAGGTTGTCGAGTTCGGAGAGAAGTTCCTCTGCGTAAGCGGTTATTTTGAAGAACCACTGGGTAAGCTGGGTGATTTCCACCGGGGTTTCGGTATGGCGCCAGCATTTGCCGTCGATAACCTGTTCGTTTGCGAGAACGCTGGAGCAATCGGGGCACCAGTTGACCGCAGCCTTTTTACGATAAGCGAGTCCCTTTTCGAACATGCGGAGGAAGATGAGTTGATTCCACTTGTAATAGTCGGGATAGCAGGTGGCGAGGAAGCGATCCCAATCATAGGAATAGCCCATGCGTTTGAGGCTCTGGATCATGCTCTCGATGCAGGATTGGGTGAAAACCGCGGGATCGAGAGGTTTTTTTTCCTCTCGAGCGGCTTTGATGGCGGCATTTTCCGCGGGAAGTCCGAAGGCGTCGAAGCCCATGGGATAAAGGACGTTGAAACCCCTCATGCGTATGAAACGCGCAATGGCGTCGCCGATGGAATAATTGCGAATGTGCCCCATGTGGAGTCGTCCGCTGGGATAGGGAAACATTTCGAGAACATAATACTTGGGCTGATTCTCTTTATGCCTTGTTTTGAAGAGTTCTTTTTCGGTCCAGTATTTTTGCCATCTCGATTCGATTTCCTCGAACGGATAGAATCGCAGAATATCGTTCACGAAAATCTCTCCTGTAATAAAAAGATACAAACGAAATAAATATAGCGGTTAAAATCGAACAGCGAGGCGTTTGCAACTGTTTTTTCAATATATCAGGAGACCTTTCAATTCGAAAATGCGGGTTATTACTTGACAAGTCTTGATTGTTGAGAGAGATATTAAAAGTATCATCGTTAATAAATTTACATTTACAGTGGCTTGGCAAATGAATCGCGCTATGCTTCTATGGATTTGCCTTTCGCTCATGGTACGTATATTGATTTTATAATCTATTCTGGAGTTCAGGAGGTTTGCCAACATGAAAAGGGAAATCGGAGCACAGGGGTATTTTATTTTTATTCTGGCGATGATGTTGATTCCTTGCGGGATTTCCAATGCGGAGACCTTCACGAAGCCGCTGCAGGGATGGCGCATCATGATCGATCCGGGAACGGGCGGAGACCTGGTCCAGGGTCCCTTCATCGAGGAAACCAAAAAAAAACTTGGCGGTTTTGAGGCGGATGTGAATATGAGAATCGCTTTGTTTCTTTCCGATTCGCTGGAGAAAGCGGGAGCGGAAATCGGCTTTACCCGGGAATCAACGGATGTTAAAAATCCCACAATCGATGACAGGTTGAACAAGTCTGAGGCGTTCAAAGCCAACCTGATCATATCCATCCATCACGATTACAGCGAAGATTCAAAAGATAATTATGTGAAGGGATATTGCTATCCCCCTGAGCAAACGCCAGATAAATCCATCGCCCTTCATATTGTGGAATCTTTGAAAAACGAGTTGGGACTTCCGAGCAAGGGCGTTGAATCCTACGCCCATCCATTCCTGGCGCGATCCCAGGCGCCGTGCGTCATGATTTCATGCGGATGCGCCAGCAATACAAAATATCAGAAGTCTTTGAAAGACATCAGTTTCAATCTCACGCAGGCAAGGGGAATCCTGAAGGGAATGATGGCTTTCCAGGAGGAATCGAGCAAGATCGACACCTCCCAGCCGCCTCTTGCCGTTGTAGAGAAAAGATCCCCCCTTGCCGCTCCTCCGGCGTCATCCTTCAGCGTGCCTATTCCGCCGGTTCCGGAATCGCCGCCCCCGGTTCCCAAGCCTGTTCAGGAAACGACGGTAGCAAAGCGACTACCGATCGAAGAGGTTCGGGTTCCAGAGGTTTCCCAAACCGCGAGCGAATATATCAAGGAATTCAAGCCTCCTTTCCTGAATCCCCTGGGAGCGAATTTCGATCAATCATGGCTTTTCGGGGAAACCTGGGGATCGCTGCCGACAAGGCAGGGGAATTCCTTTGCAGCGCCGGAAGGAAGCGATGTCAAGGCTGCGGAAGAGGGCGTGGTGATTGAAGTCATAACCACCCCGGGGCAAACCGGCGTTCAACATCCCAACAGCGTCGTCATCGAACACAGGAATATCATGCCCGACGCTCCATTGATATATACGATATACGCCAAGCTGGCGGAAATGAAAGTGAAAACCGGTGATCGCGTGAAGCGGGGACAGGTGATCGGAATTGCGGGCGTTCCCTCCTCAACCACAGATTCCTCGAGAGATACGGAAATCGAATTCCAGATCAGGATGGGGGATTTGAGCGAGAGCAGCGTTGTCAATCCCGAGCTTTTTACACGGCATGTTTCCAATAACACGGGCGTAATAGCAGGGCAGTTGATCAATAAAAACGGGCAGATGCTTTCGGGCGTCCGGATTGACGGCGCCGCCAAAACGCCTGAGATCGAGCGTTATTTGTACTCTTTGACTTATGCCATCGGGGTTCCGCCATCGAAACAATACAATGAAAATTTCGCCATAGGGGATGTGCCGGAGGGCGAGTATTATCTCTCCTGTGAATATGGAACCAAAAAGGTCGAAGTTGAAAAGGGAAAGATATCCTTTATTGTGTGGCAGGTGGAATAGCCTGATATTAATTACGACGAGCGCCCGGCGCAGCGGAGCCTCAATCCAATTTAAAATGAATCCGTCTTCGTTATCACGCCTAAGGCGTG
>JAFGFK010000170.1 GCA_016931135.1 Candidatus Sumerlaeota bacterium
CCAAAACCGGCATGGTCATCAACTTCGAGGAATTGAAATCCATCGTTGATGAGGAGATCATTTCGGTTCTCGATCATAAAAACCTTAACCTCGATGTGGATTTCCTGAAAGGGGAGATCACAACTTCGGAAAACATCGCCCGGCTTATTTGGCGGAAATTGAAACCACGTTTCGGGAAATTGAAACTCGTGGAAATCGCCCTTGCCGAAACGGATGAAAATATCGCTGTTTATCGCGAAGATTGAAACCTCGCGTTTTTTTATTTTGTAAAAAGGGAAATTATCATGCAGGATTTAATCAGAAGATTGCTTCTAAAAGTGGGGGAGGATCCGGAACGGGAGGGGCTCAGGAAAACACCGGAACGCGTCAGCCGCATGTACGAATTCCTCACTGCCGGTTATCAAACCTCCCTTGATTCCATCATCAACGGCGCCATATTTGAAGAGGATTACGATGAAATGGTCTGCGTAACCGATATTCGTTTTTACAGCCTGTGCGAACACCATCTCCTCCCTTTTTTCGGCAAAGCCCACGTGGGCTACATCCCCGATAGCCGCCTGATCGGACTTTCCAAGATTCCCCGGATCGTGGACATGTTCGCCCGCAGGCTGCAACTCCAGGAACGCCTCACCCAGCAGATCGCCCAGTGCATCGCCGATGTTCTCCATCCCAAGGGCGTGGGCGTGGTTGTGGAGGCGGAACATCTCTGTATGCAGATGAGAGGGGTTCAGAAACAGGACGCCTTCGCCATTACAAGCGCCATGCGCGGTGTGTTCAAGGAAAATGCCCGCACAAGAAGCGAGTTCATGAGCCTGATCCATCATCCCAAACCCTGAAGTTATGTTTTCAAACATCTGAAGCGTTACATATAAATTATCATGGAAAAAATCATATCCGGAAAATACAGGGTTCTTGAAAAAATAGGCAAGGGCGGCATGGGCGCAGTTTATAAAGCCCTCCAGCTCGATGTGGATCGCATCGTCGCCCTGAAGGAACTCTCCGGCGAACTTGCCCATGATCCTGAATTCCTCGAACGCTTCCGCCAGGAAGCCAGAATCATCGCGCGCCTCAGCCATCCCAATATCGTCAATGTGATTGGTATCGAACCCTGGAAAAACACCTTTTGCATTGTCATGGAATTTCTCGGGGGCGAGTCCCTTCAAAGCATCCTGGAACGCGAAATGCGCCTTGAGCCTCCCGCTGCTGTCAAAATCTGCCTCCAGATCGCAGGCGCGCTTCATTACGCCCACACAAGGGGCATCATTCACCGGGATGTCAAACCCGATAACATCATGATCCTTGAAGATGGCGGGGTAAAGGTTACCGATTTCGGAATCGCACGCTGGACAGAATCTTCCCTGAAAACTCAAACCGGCGCCATGATCGGCACTCCGCGGTATATGTCTCCCGAACAGGCGCGCGGAAAAAACGTTGACGCCCGAAGCGATGTTTATTCCCTCGGGCTTGTGCTCTATCACCTGGTTACCGGCTGCCTCGCCTATGACGCCTCGAATGCAGTGGATATGGCGCTGCTCCAGCAGTTTCCCCCAATGCCTCCTTCTTCCATCCTTCCTGATATTTCCCCCAATCTGGAGGCGTTGATCATGAAGTCCATTGAAAGGGACCCGGCAAGAAGGTTTCAATCGGCGGAGGAAATGGCGCAGGAACTCGAAAAGATTGAACGCTCCCTTGTCTCCGCATCCGCATCGCTTGTGATTCCCGCAACGCGCGCCGTACCTTCCAAAACCGAACCAACGCAAATTAAAAGAGATGAACGATTTGATATCTCTTCCGTGGAAGACCATACTCCCACCCTTCCCTCTTCGCCCAAAAAATTTCGATATGTTATCCCCCTTTCCCTGGGATTCCTGGGCGTGCTTCTGATCATGGCAATCATTCAGTATTCCGTAAATCATGAAAGGGACGTATCCGATATTATTCCCCCGGTAACCAAACCCTCCCCCACGCCCAAACCGTCTCCCACTCCGGAAATAACGCAGATCGTTTACGATGCCCGTTACTATTACAACCGGGCGGTTTCCCTGGTGAAAACACCCGGAGCGGATCAGGAAGAGATTCGCAGGAATTTCGAAAAAACCCTCGAACTGGATCAATTCTTTTACGAGGCGCTTCGCGATTACGGATTTTTCCTATCCGATCAAAGGGAATATACCAGGGCGCGCGCCTTTTTACGTAAGGCGCTGGAGATGTGTACGGATCAAAAAGAAAGAGAAAACATTCAGAGCCGCATCGCTCAAATTCACCCCCTATCCCCTTAAACTGCCGGACTTCTTTTATTTCAGAGACGAGGCGAATTCATCGAATAACTTTCTCTGTTTTGCACTCAGGTTCCTCGGCAATGCAACTCTTACAGTTACAAAATGATCCCCCATACGCCCTTTTTTGGATTTCACCCCGCAACCCTTCAGTTTGAATTTTGTCCCGGGCTGCGTGCCCGCGGGAATTTTCAGCGTCACAGGTCCCTGCAGCGTATCCACAACAACCTTTCCACCTTGAATGGCTGTGACAAGGTCGATATCCGCTTCGCTGTATAAAATATCCCCGTCTCTCTTGAATTTGGGATGGGCAAGGACATTCACAAGAATATATAAATCGCCGTTCGGACCCGATCCGGGAGAGGGTTCACCTTCTCCCGCAAGGCGGATTTTCTGACCGTCTCTTATCCCCGCAGGAATTTTGACCGTGATCGTTTTGGACGCCTCGGTCTTTCCGGTTCCGTGGCATACCGAACAGGGCTGCGTGATCTTGGTTCCCGTTCCCATGCATTCAGGGCATGTTCTGGAAAATCCGAAGGAACCTTGTGAAACGAACACGCTTCCCGTTCCTTTGCAGCGAGGGCATGTAATCTGCCTGGAACCCGGCTGCGCCCCGGTTCCCCCGCATTGCGGGCACACGCCCTTTTTCGGAATCCGGATGGCGTGTTGCCCCCCCTGGGCTGCGGTTTCAAATGGAATCGTTATCGAGGTCTGCGCATCCGCGCCGCGCATCGAGGCGCTGGCAGCGCGTCGGGACTTTTTGGATTTCGATCCAAAAAGGTCGAACATATCGCCTAACCCTCCGAATCCGCTGAACAAATTCCCCAGATCGTCCATGTTGAATTGGAAAGACTGATCCCCGGAAAATCCCCCGGGTCCCTGGCTGAATCCCGCGCCAAAGGGATTCTTCCTCATGAAATCGTATTGCTGGCGCTTTTTGTCATCCGAAAGTATCTGGTACGCCTCGTTGATTTCCTTGAATCGTTCCTCGGATTTTTTATCCCCCTTCAATTTATCCGGATGGTATTTGACTGCCAGCTTGCGAAAAGCCTTTTTAATATCTTCTTTTGTGGCAGTTTCACCCACGCCCAGTATTTTATATAAATCTTTTACTTCCGCAGGGGACATTGCTCGATTATTTAAACCTCTTCTTTTGAATATCTTATGTAATTAAATTTTATACCATAATTTTTCATTGTATATTTCTCATTTCACATTTTTCATTTGTGCGCGTCTCCGCCGCGCCGGATTACTTGAATACGGATACCCGGGCAGGCCTCATGACCTGATCGTTGTATAGATAACCCGTTTGTAACTCCCGCGCGATCTTTCCCGATTGCCCCTCCTGCCCTTCCTCCATCATGACAGCCTCGTGAAATGCAGGATCAAATTCCCTGCCTTCGGTCTCTATGGCTTTGACCCCTTCCTTTGAAAGAAAATCCGTGAATTGCTTCAGGATCAACTCCACGCCTTTCCGGTAAGCCTCCACATCCGCGCTTTCATTTTCACCGTGCTTTTGCGTGGCGCCCTTCAGAATATCGCACAACCCGACAAAATCCGTCAGGATGTCCATACGGGCGCGGCTTGATATTGCAGCCTTTTCACGTTCCGTGCGTTTGCGGTAATTGTCGAACTCCGCCTGAAGCCGCTGAAGGCGCTCGATGTAATACGCTTCCCGAGATTCCTCGCCTTCCTGAATCCCGCCCTCTATCGCTCTTTCCTGTAACATCGTTTCCATTTGCTTCAATCTCTTTTTCAATTGCCTTCTGTTCATAAATGTTCATTCCACTTTTGAATAAAATAAACTGTTACGATAAAATCCTTCTGTTTTTTATGAAATCCGTTCCAAACGGTTTGCCAGTTCCCTGAGCCTTTGCACACGCTTCGATGTCGCCGGATGCGTGCTGAATAAATCAAAGGATCCTTTCTTTTCCGCAACAGCCGGATTCACGATGAAGAGATGCGATGTGGCGGGAAGTGGCTGAAACGGGATATGCCGCGCCGCAGCCTCGAGCCGCATAAGCGCATTGGCGAGACTCTCCGGATCCCCGGTAAGCCGCCCCCCGCCCTCATCCGCCTTGTATTCCCGCGTGCGCGATATCATCATCTGGATCATCAACGCCAGAAGAGGCGCCACAATGATCAGAAATAACTGGGCAAGGGCATTGCCATCGTTTCGCCGCCTCCCCCCCAGAAGCGCAGACCACAACGCCATCCTGCTCACAAACATGATAATGCCCGCTATCGCCGCGCATACCGTCATTATGAGCGTGTCATAATGTTTCACATGGCTTAACTCATGCGCAAGAACCCCTTCCAACTCGTTACGCGGAAGCGTTTGCAAAATTCCTTCCGTTACGCATACCGCTGCATGAGAGGGATTTCTTCCTGTAGCAAAGGCGTTTGGGATATGCATGGGCGCAATATAAACGCGAGGGAAGGGAATTCCCGCCTTTTTACTCAGTTTCTTCACCATGTCATACAGTTCCGGCGCACTTCTCTCATTCACAGGCTGCGCCTTGTACATGGCAAGCACGATTTTGTCGGAGAACCAGTATGTGACGAAATTCATGCCCAAACCAAAAAGGAGAAAAATCACAGTGAATGTATATCCCCCATATCGCGCATCGAGGAAATGCCCCACTAAAAGGAGCAATCCCATAAGCGCCACCATCAACAGCCCTGTTTTTATATAATTCATAGTTCTTTTGAACCTCCAGAATTTGATTGTAAATACTCTTATTATTTAAGGAAGCAATAATTATACCATGAGAAAAATGCTGTCAAATGCTTAAAAATGTATTTCAACCTTTTCGATGATAATAGGGAAATATAGCGTAAACCACTATCAATAGTCAATTTATGAAATTATATCGTATTGAGCGAATTTATATGACAAATTTCAAGGTTTTTTGACACAATCGAAGGAAAGTGTCATAATGATACAGATGGGTTTTGACATAATAAAACTTGAAAAACCCTTAAAAATGTAAAATTTAAAATATAAAATGCTAAATTAGAATGGAACCACGAAGTTGTTCCAATCCTCACGAATGAGAAAATATGGACAAACTATGATAATACAAATTCATTTAAATACCCAGTAGGACGGGTCTCCTGACCCGTCACCTTCTCTTCTCAAAATCGATTCGGAACGGGTCAGGAGACCCGTCCAACTCGGATGTATCAACGCATGAATAAAATACTTGATAAAAATACGAAGATTTAATTGAATATCTCTTATCAAATAAGGAAATAATAAAATGAACGAACGAATTGAAATTAATCCGCAGATTTGTCATGGAAAACCTGTTTTTCGGGGAACCCGCGTACTAGTCTCCAATATCCTGGGGGCTTTGGGTTCCGGCGATACAATCGAACAGGTGCTTGAAGATTATCCCAATATCACACGGGAGGATATTCAGGCTGCTTTTGCATTTGCAGGAGAACTGGCTCGATTTGAAGAATCTCCCTATGAGGCATCCGCCAAATGATCTTTTTTCTGGATGAAAATTTCCCAAAGATAGCCTTCAAATATCTTGTTGAACTTGGACATCAGGTAATAGATGTTCGCGGAACAGAAAAGGAAGGTTCTACCGACAAGTCTCTATTTGAAATGGTTTTAGAAAACAAATCAATATTACTCACAACAGATAAAGATTTCTATCACACCATTCCACGAATATATGCAAAACATTATGGGGTTGTGGTTATTTCTCTCAGAAAACCAAATCGAGAGGGAATTATGTCACGGTTGAAATGGTTTCTCGAGAATTTTGATAAAGAAACGATATCAGGAAAGGTTTTTCTTCTTAAAGATCATTCCTATATTGTTTTCCCAGGTTATAGCGATTAGGAATTACAATCCCATATAATCCTGAAATAAGTTGACAAACCTTCGATTCTTTTTTTTCTTCATATTTGAAATTTCAAATTTCAAGCGCTGGAGGATTATCATGAAGAAGAAAACATTGTTTATGTTCACATTGCTTGCGGTTTTATGCGGCTGCGCCCTGGCTGCAAACCACAAAGATTACATCCGCATTCGCGGCAAGGATTTCCAAGGCGGCGCGCGCGATCTCTACGGCGATGTCAAATATGACGCAACCGGAGTAAATTATATCTACGCCCTCTCCACGGGAAAACATTCCTCCATGAACGCCGCGTTTCGAATGAGTAAAATCATGAACGAACCGGCGTTTCTTCATATCAACGGGCGCGATGATAACTTCGACTCCATCTCGAAAATCGAAATCTCGATCAATGGAACCACCCTCTTCAAAGGCGAAAGCGGCTTTCCTGATGACGCCTGGCTCTGGAAAACCTTCCTCATCCCCGAAAAACTCCTCCTCAAAGGAGATAATGAAATCGTGATCAAATCCGGCGATACGCAGGGGCAAACCGGCGCGCCTCCCTGGTTCATGCTCGCTGAATGCGTGATCGATTCCAGCAAAGAGCATATCACCCGAAAACCGGGAATCGATGAAGAATTCCGCATCGTCCTTCCCCCTGAAAACGAGTCTCTCCCGCCACCTTTTCAGGAAGGGGCAAAAAAAGGCTTCAAATTCCGCGGAACTAAGGGCTGGCTCTGGAAACCACACCAATACATGGAGGAAATACCCTTC
>JAFGFK010000171.1 GCA_016931135.1 Candidatus Sumerlaeota bacterium
AAGTTTCAACGTAGCCGGAAGTTGCGCCTTTGGAGTAACGAAGACAGATTCGCTTTAATTGCACTCATTTGCCAGATTGACCCCAAGCCCCGGCTGACTAAAAAATAGGGAATTGCCCCTCAACGCGTCCGGAAAAAGCGTGAAAGGAAAAAGACTATTCCGAACGCTTTATTGATAAAAATCCGAAATCTTACGATTTTCTCTATTGGGTTGACGCCGTCTCCGGCTCATCCTTAACGGAATATACGATCCAAGCGGGTAAAACCGCAAGGGTCTTAAGGACGTCATGAATTGGATATACAACCGCCCGGGAGCAAAAGTGAGGAATACTTATGAGAAGATCGAATTTGGTTATCCAGGTTAATAATCCATAAGCCCTGTCTTTTTCCGTTTTCCCGCTGACTGCCCTGTAAGGAATGACATAGTCCATAATTCCGGCGTCTTGTTGATAGAAAATAACGGAATATTCTTGCGCTTCAAAAGATTTGGTTTGGCATAAATAACCGCACCAGAAAATAACCATAAAGAAGGGGTAAATAAAAATTGGAATTGGAAAAATGCCCTTCAAACCCGGACTGTTTTCGTACGCTCCGGAATAAAGACAAAGCATATCAGGCGCCCAACCCCAGATAGAGAAATATTTATTTCCCGACATTTCGGGATAATGCAATCCCCCGTATGGATTCACAATCAGATCGAACGTTCTGAACCATAAAAAATACGGTTTGCGACTTTCTGCGTAATTAACGTTCAGGGCGCCAACGCCGTTTTTTCCATAAAGAGCCCCATAGATCCCGGGTTTTCCGACCATCCATTCACGAAAAGTCCCGGCTGATTGAGTATGAAAAGCGCCACAACCGGTCAATGCAAAGGTCTCAACAAAAAGAAGGATTATTCCAAGAAAAACAGGCAATGTGGCATGTAAGTAACGCATTTTTCTTCCTCCCGAATTTTTCTCAGATTCAACGGATTCACCGTCACCGAAAAAGTATTTCCCGCTCCCTTTTCGTAGAGTCAATAGTAAAATTCCGGCGACAGGCGTGATTAATTCTTTTGTCATGGTTCAGGGTGAAATGGACAAACGCCTTTTCGATTTAATCACGATGAAGCGTGCCGTCGAGGCGTGGCGCTTACGCGAATCAGAGTTTTTTTAGGCATGGGGGGAATTATCATGAATGATTTTGACATGGGGGGAGTGTTGTTTTGATCTTCTCTTTCCCCGGTTTCATGTCGAAATCCCGATCGGTTATCCATGTTCCGCCATTGGCGGAATCCCATTTCACTGATCTAAGAGACCATGCTTTGTTCTTCCTGTGAGGTCGATCATCATATACGTGATCCTTTTTCATCTGAAGCGAAACATCGTGATACGCCCCCTCTCGTTTCATAATTAACTTCTTGACAATGTTGGTTCGCCATTCTTACTCATTGTAAATGTAAAATAGGGAATTACAGAATAGAGCGTTTTAATGGCATAGGCGCTTTTATTTTTAATCCGATTATCGTTTTGGGAACAAATAACTTTCCAAAAGGAGATACGTTTGAATGAATGACATGAAAAATAGTCCTGAGTTAAAAACGGTTAAAAAGCGCATTGAATCCATCGACGCCTTCCGAGGTTTCACCATATTCTCGATGATCTTTGTCATCATGGTCGCGGGATACAAAAACCTTCCCCTTACCTTCCCGCACCTGGGCAGCGCCCCTGTCTCCACATTCAAACATGCTGCCGAAGATGGCGAACCGGCTGAATGGGCGTTCTGGGAGGGAGCGGCAAAATCCATGATCTATAAAAAGGCGGAAATCGTCCGCCGCATCGATAATAAATACTATGACGTCAAAATCCAGGAAGAGGATTCCTTATCTCTATTCGATAATGTCCGCGTGGTTCACGCCAAACCGCTTTACAAAGGCGATGAAATCATCGCCATATTCCGTAATCCCGGCGTCTCCCCACAATTCCGCGGCATCGGAAATGGATGCACCTTCACCGACTGGGTCGCGCCTTTCTTTGTCTTCATCGTGGGGCTCTGCATCCCCTTGAGCCGCCAGAGAAGAGGAGCAGACTGGTGGAAACATGTAGGTTTCCGAACCCTGGGATTGATCATCGCCGGGGTGATCTACATCTCCCTGATCCTCAAAACCTCGTGGTGGTGGGGCATTCTCCAGGCAATCGGCGTTTCTTATTTCATGGGCGCTGCCTTCATGCGCCTCAAATCCTGGAAACGCTGGATCGCCGTGGGCGTTATCGCCCTGATCCACGGTTTCATGTCATGGAAATTCCGATGGTGGCTGGAACTCGGGGATAAGAGCCGCGGATTTCTCACCATCGCAAACGCTGATGGCGACCCCCTTCGTCCTCTTCTCGTGCACTGTACTCCATGGGCTTCCATATCCTATGGACTGATCACAGTGATCGGAACCCTTCTCGGGGAAGCGATTGTGACGCGCGATACCAAAAAGATTATAAGGCAGAGCCTGCTCATTGGCGTTGTCTGTTGCATTGTGGGATATCTCCTGCACCTTTTCCAGGCGCCGATGAACAAGGATTATGTCTCGCCATCCTATTCCATTTTCACTTCGGGTTTGGGCGCCCTTTGTTTCCTTGTTTTTTACATGATTGTCGATGAATGGGGAATCAAAAAGTGGGCATGGGTATTCAACGTATTCGGAGCCAACGCGCTTCTCGCGTATTTCATGCAGCCCATTGTGCGCATTTTCGTATCCGCCCTCGGATTCTACGATTTTTTCAAGGGGCAAGCCGGATGGTATGGCATGTGGGCGGGACTCCTTTGGACCATGCTCCTCTGGTGCATCGTTCTCTGGTGCAATAAAAAGAACGTCTATTGGAAATTATAAAATAATATTTAAATGCAGCGCCTTGTATGTGGCAAGTTTATATTATCCTGTAAAAATCCAATTAAATTGCATTGACAAACCTTCTTTCGAGTTGATAATAAAATTTATTCAAAGTTTTTGATTCTATGTGGTAAGGCGTTGTCTTTTTCTTATGAATGATCTCTTTGAACCAAGAGTTGACCGTACTGTCCTGAAGGTTACCGATCTCCGGGAGAGTGATGAAGACCGTTTCTGGTGGGCGAAAACGCCTTTGGAGCGTTTGGAGGCTATAGAAATTAACAGGCGGGTAGTTTATGGCTATTTCTCCCATACCCCAGGATTTCAAAGAGTTCTTGAAATTGCTCGAAATTGAAATACAGACAGACATCTCCGGAGTCGAGTTCGATACATGCTTTTCCCGAAGGCGCAGGGTTGATATGGGGGGAATCGAGGTCAATCTCATAGACCTTGAGGACCTCAAGAAAAACAAGCGTGAAAGCGGACGTCATAAAGACCTGGAAGACCTGGAGCGCCTTCCCTGAATTTCCTCGAAAAATCTTACGCATCATTTCGAGTATGGCTCCAAACTTGCATTATGTCAGGGATTAATACATTTTCCTTTTACATTAGTTTGCATCTACCTCGCCGCGGTATCCTTCTTTCTCAAAAAGGCTTTGGCAAGATAATCATGCGACTCCGCATGTTCCGGGAATACATGGAGATTAAGTTCCAGTAAATCGATCGCCGTGTCGATCCTGCCCGTTGTCATGGAATGAAGCGCGGGATAGATCATGAATTCCGCTTCGAAACAGTAATCCCCTGTTTTATCCCGGATTTCCTCATAACAGGCATAGGCGGCGTCTATACCATCCCGCTCGAAAGCCTTGCATACCGGAACTGCCCAGGATAATGTTCCGACTTTCGGCTCATACCCCAGCATCGCATCCAGCGCCGCGCGCTGCGCCCGGTATATGGACCAGGATTCATCAAGAGACATA
>JAFGFK010000172.1 GCA_016931135.1 Candidatus Sumerlaeota bacterium
GATCGCGATGGAGAAGGGACTGCGTTTTGCGATCCGGGAAGGCGGTCGTACCGTAGGGGCGGGCGTCATCACCGAGATCATTGAATAATCTCCTACGGGAAGGAGCAAACAACATGAGAGATATCGTAACATTAGCATGCAGTGAATGCAAAAGAAGGAATTATACGACCACTCGAAACAAAAAGAAGCAGGGGGACAAGCTGGAATTAAAGAAATATTGTCCCTTTGACCGGAAGCACACCCTGCATAAAGAGGTAAAGTAGCAAGGAAAATGAATTGCAGGCCAGTAGCTCAATTGGCTAGAGCATCGGTCTCCAAAACCGAGGGTTGGGGGTTCGATTCCCTCCTGGCCTGCCAGGAAGAATAAATATCCCAGAGAGAAACGGAAGAAAGAAAATGAACAAATTGCGGGAATGGTATGAGAAAACAGTCACTTTTTTCAAAGAAGTCAAAATAGAGATGAAAAAGGTTTCCTGGCCCAATAAGGAAGAATTGAGAAATTATACCATCGTTGTTCTTTTCGTTGTTTTCATCATGTCGGCGTATATTGGATTGATCGATAAAATTCTCGGTTTTTTCCTGGGAATATTCCTACGTATATGATGCGCAACCGGCAATCTCAATTCCACATAAGGAATACGACAAAGTGAAGTTAGAAACGCAATGGTATGTCATTCATACTTATTCCGGGTATGAAACGAAGGTCAAGCAGAACATCGAATATCGGGCTGCTATAGAAGGTTTTAAAGATTATCTCAAACAGGTGATCATCCCCTCCGAGAATATCATAGAAATCAAGGATGGGAAAAAGCGCACGGTATCCAGGAATCTGATGCCCGGTTATCTTTTGATAGAAATGATCCCTCATGACGAGTTATTCAACGCGATCAGGAAAATTACGGGAGTCTCCGGTTTTGTGGGTGATGGAACTCAACCGATTCCGCTGCGGGAAGAAGAGGTTCGGAATGTTCTGAGTTTGATCGAGGAAAAACACGAGAAACCGAAGCCAAAAATAAAATATCGTCCGGGGGAACAGGTTCGCGTCATCGAGGGGCCTTTTGCCAATTTCATTGGAACGGTAAACGAGATAGACGAGGAAAAGGCGAAGATGAAAATGATGGTATCGATTTTCGGACGCCCCACGCCGGTGGAATTGGACGTGATGCAAGTGGAGTCGCTTTAATAAATTGAAAAGGCAGAGGGAGGTTATTCTCACATGGGAAAGAAGAAAATATTAGCCGTTGTGAAGGTGCAATGTCCTGCGGGTCAGGCAAATCCTGCGCCGCCTGTAGGTCCGGCCCTGGGGCAACATGGCATCAACATCATGGATTTCTGTAAACAATTCAACGCGAAAACCAAGGATCAACAGGGATTGATCATCCCTGCGGTTGTTACCATATACCAGGATCACTCATTCAGTTTCGAGCTGAAGACGCCTCCGGCATCCATACTTCTGAAGCGTTCTGCGGGTTTAGCCAAGGGGTCTGCCGTTCCGAACAAGGACAAGGTTGGGAAAGTGAGCCATAAACAGATTCTGGAGATCGCCAAGATAAAGAAAAGCGATTTGAACGCGGGTTCGCCCGAGGCGGCGGGACGGATGATCGAAGGAACGGCAAGGAGCATGGGAATCGAAGTCATTGATTAAGGAAAGATTTCATAATTAAAAAACGGTAAGGAGAGAGAAATGAAGCGCGGTAAAAAATATATGGCTGTGGCAAGCAAGGTGGTTCCTTTACAATTATACAGCTTGTCGGATTCCATCAAGGCGCTGAGGGATGTCAAATGGGCGAACTTCGACGAGAGCGTAACGGTAGATATACGATTGGATATAGATCCCAAACGGGCGGATCAGCAGATACGCGGCTCGGTTGTCATGCCCCATGGAATTGGGAAGAAAATCAGAGTCGCTGTTTTTGTGAAGGGAGAGAAGACCCGGGAAGCCCAGGAGGCGGGCGCCGATTATGTGGGAGCGGAAGACCTTGTGGAGAAGATACAGGGGGGCTGGGTGGACTTCGAGGCAGCCATTGCCACGCCGGACATGATGAAACTGGTGGGAAAATTGGGCAAGACGCTGGGTCCGAGGGGCCTTATGCCGAATCCCAAGACAGGAACGGTCACGTTCGATCTTGCGCGCGCCATCAATGAAGTCAAATCGGGCCGTGTCGAGTACCGCCTGGATCGATATGCCATTATCCATTGTATCATAGGAAAGACATCCTTCACGGACCAGCAGCTTCTGGAAAATGCGACCGTATTGTTAGAAACCATCGTTAAGGCAAAGCCTTCCTCGGCAAAGGGACAGTTTATAAAAAGTATAACATTGAGTTCGACGATGAGTCCCGGAATCCGAGTGGATTATACGAAATTTAAAGCGGCTTAAGGAAAAAGATATATTTTGTCAGAGAAAGTAGGTCCTCTTTCCAGGAGGGTAATGCAGCGCGCCTACCGAGACAAAGAAAAGGGCGAGAAGACCTTCCGAGGTAAAGCTCTCCCGCTTCAAATCGAGGTGTAGCAAGAATCTCTGCATGACCCCAGGACCTTCAAAAACAATACGAATCGAAATCCGACGGGTTCATGATTTCGATTTGAAAAAAGGAGGTGATTGAATGGTCAAGCAGAGCAAGATTGATGCGGTCGAGAGCGTGGCGAAAAAACTTGGCGAAGCCAAAGCCGTTGTCTTGACTGATTTCCGTGGGCTGACAGTTCAGGACATGACGCTCCTTCGTGAAAATCTGCGGGCGCAAAAGATCGAATATCGAGTCATCAAAAATCGTTTATTCAAGAGAGCCCTTGAACAAGCGGATTACGATGCCATAGATGATTTGCTGAAAGGTCCCACGGGTATGGCTTTTGGCTATGACGATCCCGTTCCCGTAACCCGCATCATCTACGAATTCGTGGAAAAATTCGAGAAACTCTCGATCAAAGGGGGATTGTTGGAAGGCAAGAGGATCGACCTGAACATCCTGGAAAAACTTTCCAAGCTGCCTTCAAAGGATGTCCTCATGTCAAGATTACTCGGGTCCATCCAATCTCCGGCGAGCAAGCTGGCGCTCACATTGAAACAAACGGCTTGCAACCTGGTTTACGCTTTAAAAGCCCTGGAAGATCAAAAAAAAGGGGCTGCAACCAATTAATTTTTTAACAATTTCTGGAGGAAAATAAAATGTCTGAAAACATACTCACAAACGAACAAATCGTGGAAGCCTTGAAGAACAAGACTCTTTTGGAGATCAGCGAGCTTGTAGAAATGATAGAAAAAACATTCGGCGTAACGGCTGCGCCGGTAGCCGCCATGGCGGTTGGAGCCGCCGCTTCAAACGCAGCTCCCGTTGAAGAAAAGACCGAATTCACGGTTATCCTCAAGGATTTCGGCAAGGAAAAAATCAAGGTCATAAAGGAAGTGCGCACCATCACCAATCTCGGTTTGAAAGAGGCGAAAGACCTCGTGGAAGCCGTTCCCAAAGAACTGGTGAAAGATGTCTCCAAACAAGAGGCTGAGGAGATCAAAAAGAAAATGGAAGAAGCCGGAGCAGTTGTGGAAATCAAATAACCTTTATTATAACGGTTTTTACCGTCATCCCCACTATCCCGATTCAGGAGGTGTTCCTGAGTGGAAAAATATAAACACGATCCCCTGACAGGTCGCATCTCATTCCAGAGAATACCTGAGATCATGGAGATTCCGTATCTTCTGGAAACGCAGAAAAAGTCCTATGCCGATTTTCTGCAATTCAAAATTCCGTCCGAGCAGCGTGAAAACAAGGGGTTGCAGGAGGCTTTTACCAGCGTGTTTCCCATCGGCGCCAGCAACAATCCCTCAACGCTGGAATTCGTCGAATATTCCTTCGGCACGCCCAAATATGACGTGAACGAATGCATCGACCGGGGAATGACTTACGCCGCTCCCCTGAAAGTCAAGCTTCAGCTTATCGTTCGTGAAGAAAATCCCGAAACCCATCAGGTTGAAATCAAGGACATCAAGGAACAGGATACGTACATGGGAGAAATCCCTCTCATGACCGAAAACGGGACGTTCATCATCAATGGAGCGGAACGCGTCATTGTCAGTCAATTGCACAGGTCTCCCGGCGTTTCCTTTTCTTCCGCCATTCATCCGAACGGAAAAACCACGTACAGCGCCAGGATCATACCGTACCGGGGGGCATGGGTGGAGTTCGAGATCGACATTTACAATGTCATGTATGTCATGATCGACCGCAAGCGCCGCATTCCCGCCACGACCTTTCTCCGGGCATTCGGATACGAGAATGAAGAAGATATCGCGCGGGAATTCTTTGCCACGGAAAAGATCACGCTGGACAATTTCAGAAAAGGCAAAACCAAGGTCAGCAATCTCGAGAAATACCTTGGGGAAGAATTTATTGAATCGGTTCTGGACGCCAAAACAAAAAAAACGCTGATCGAACGCGGCGCCAAGGTTACGAAAAAGTCGATAGAAATCCTCAAAACGTCCGGTATTCGCGCCGTCAGTTTAACCGTTGCCGAAGGTTACGAGAAGATTCTGGGGCAAATTCTTGCGAGAGACGTAGTCAACGTCAAAACCGGAGAAATCCTGGGAGAGTGCTGGGATCGCGTTACCACGTCGCTGTTACGGGGTTGCGCAGACGTCAATATCAAGAAGATAGAAATCCTCAAGATTCAGCTGGATGAATCCAATGTGGTATTGAACACATTGGAGAAAGACAAGGTGAGAAGCTACGAAGAAAGCCTTGTGGAATTCTTCAAAAAGCTTCGCCCCGGCAATCCTGTATCCGTTACCGCCGGATTAAGGCTCATGGAAGAAATGTTCTTCAATGAAAGACGGTACGATCTGGGACCAGTGGGACGGCACAAGATCAACTCCCGTTTCAAACTGGACCCCTCCAATCAGATACGCATCCTGGCCAAGGAAGATATCATCCATGTCATGAAATACCTGGTACGTCTTCAAAAGGATCAGGTTGACGTGGATGATATCGATCATCTGGGCAACCGGCGGGTGCGTTCCGTAGGCGAATTGCTGGAAAATCAGATCCGAATCGGTCTTGCCGATCTGGAAAAAACCGCTCGGGAGAGAATGGCTATCGTCGATCTGGAGAATCTCCTCCCCCAGAATTTGATCAATGCCAAACCTGTGGTGACAGCCATCAAGGATTTCTTCGGTAGGAGCCAGTTGTCTCAATTCATGGATCAAACGAATCCCCTGGCGGAATTGACCCACAAGAGGCGTCTTTCCGCCCTGGGACCCGGGGGATTGTCGAGAGACCGGGCGGGATTCGAGGTGCGAGACGTTCATCATACGCATTACGGTCGAATTTGTCCCATCGAAACGCCGGAAGGGCCAAACATCGGTCTGATTTCCTCTCTGAGCACATACGCCCGGATCAATCAATACGGATTCATCGAAACGCCTTACCGCAAGGTCAAGAATGGAAGCGTTTCCAATGAGATTGAATATCTGACGGCGGACATCGAAGATGATTACCGGATCGCCCAGGCAAATGCGCCCATCGATGAAAAGGGAACATACACCGGGGATTCCGTGCTTTGCCGTTATCGCAGCGATTACCCCCGCGTCGTTCCTCCCGAGGTTGAGTATATGGACGTCTCTCCCAAGCAGTTGGTGAGCGTATCCGCCGCGTTGATCCCCTTTCTCGAGCATGATGACGCCAACCGCGCTCTTATGGGTTCCAATATGCAGCGTCAGGCTGTCCCTCTCCTTTTTCCAAAGGCGCCCATCGTCGGAACAGGCATGGAACGGAAAGTCGCCCTGGATTCCGGAATCTGCGTCATTGCGAATCAAAGTGGGATTGTTGAATCCGTATCGACCCATGAGATTGTCATCAGGAACGCCAAAGGCGACCTGAATTATTACCTCCTGAACAAATTCAAAAGGTCCAATCAGAATACCGCGTTGAATCAGCGCCCGATTGTCAAGGAAGGCGAAAGCGTCAAAGCGGGAGACATCATCGCCGATGGGCCGGCAACTCACCAGGGAGAACTCGCCCTGGGGCGCAATGTTCTGTGCGCCTTTATGCCGTGGGGGGGATACAATTTCGAGGATGCCATCCTGATATCGCGTCGCCTGGTTCAGGACGATACATATACATCCATTCATATCATGGAATTCGAGATCGACGCCAGGGATACCAAGATGGGAAGGGAGGAAATCACGCGGGATATTCCGAATGTGGGAGAAGAGGCGCTTTCCAAGCTGGATGAAAACGGCATTATCAAAATCGGATCGGAAGTATCGCCCGGAGACATCCTGGTAGGGAAGGTGACCCCCAAGGCGGAAACGGATCTGACAAGCGAAGAGAAGTTATTGCGCGCGATATTCGGAGAAAAAGCGGGGGATGTGCGGGACGCCTCCCTCAAGGCGTCCCCAGGCGTCAATGGCATCGTCATCGACATCAAGGTTTTTTCTCGCAAGGAAAGAGGAACATACAGCGAGAAAGAGGATAAAGCGGCTATCGCGCGAATTGAGAAAGAGCGCGATACTCAGATGTCGGAGACATGGATACAATTTGACGACAATCTTACCGAGATATTGAAAACCATCAATTCCACTATTGTCAATTTTGAAACAGGGGAAGAGATTTTCAAACCGGGAGACAGCGTCGGTTCCAGGGTTATCGAATATGTTCGATACTGTCTGAAAACGGGCATGCTTCCCGTGGAGGGCAGGGCGACATCGAAAATCAAAACCTTGTTTCACGAAACCATGACGGCGATCACTCAGATTGAAGAAGATGCGACAAACAAAATCTCGAGGATCAAAACAGGCGACGAGCTTCCGCCCGGCGTTATCAAAGTTGTGAAGGTTTATATCGCGACAAAAAGAAAAGTTGCCGTGGGAGACAAAATGGCGGGGCGTCACGGGAATAAAGGAGTCATCGCCAAAATTCTCCCTGTCGAAGATATGCCCTTCCTTCAGGATGGCTCTCCTGTGGATATTGTATTGAATCCTCTCGGCGTTCCCTCTCGAATGAATATCGGTCAAATCCTGGAAACGCACATGGGATGGGCTGCCCGGGCTCTCAATCTCAAAATCGCAACGCCTGTTTTCGATGGCGCCGATGAGGAAGAGATTCGCGAGTTTCTGAGAAACGCCGGACTCGAAGAATCGGGACAGGCTGTGCTTTATGATGGTCTTTCCGGTTTACCCTTTGAGCATCCGGTCACGGTGGGATACATCTACATGATGAAACTGGCGCATCTGGTGGATGACAAGATGCATGCCAGAGCCATCGGTCCTTATTCCCTGGTCACTCAGCAGCCGCTCGGAGGCAAGGCGCAGTTCGGCGGACAAAGATTCGGCGAAATGGAAGTCTGGGCGCTCGAAGCGTACGGAGCGGCTTATACGCTTCAGGAGCTGCTCACCGTCAAAAGCGATGACGTCAATGGACGAACCAAAATATATGAGTCCATAGTAAAGGGACAGAATTCCTTATCACCCGGCATTCCGGAATCCTTCAATGTTCTTGTAAAAGAGCTCCAGGGATTGGGGCTCAACATGGAACTTCTGGCGGAGCAGGAGACGGCAAGTAAAATCCTTGAAGAGGAGCAGGAGGAATTCGTGGAGGAGGAGGAGCCTCTTGATCTGGCGCAAGAGGATGAGGAAGACGAATAGAACGAGAATAACGAAGTAACCCGAAAAAGGGGGCGTTTGTCTTATGAATAAAATTGAAAACAACGCGATGGATTCCCATACCGTTCTTTTGGGTTTGGACAAGGACTTCGAAGAGGTTGATTTGAGCAACGTCAACGCGATGGCTCGTATTTCCATCGCCTCTCCGGATCAAATTCTTCAATGGTCGCGTCGGCACTGCCGCCAAACCGATAGAAGAGGCGTCTGCAAGTGCGGCAAAAGCGCCGAGGATCAAATTCTTTGTCCCTTCGGGGAGGTCAAGAAACCGGAGACGATCAACTATCGCACCTTCAAACCCGAAAAGGATGGTCTTTTCTGCGAACGCATCTTCGGTCCTGTAAAGGATTGGGAATGCGCGTGCGGAAAATACAAGAGAATAAAATACAAAGGGATCATCTGCGACCGCTGCGGCGTCGAGGTGACGGAGTCCAAGGTGCGCCGCATTCGTATGGGACACATCAAACTGGCGGCCCCGGTTTGCCATATATGGTTTTACAAGGGAACATCAAGCCCGATCTCCAATCTACTCGATATCAGCGTGCGGGATTTGGGCAAGGTTATCTACTATCAGGATTATATTGTTGTGGACGGCGGCGACACCCCCTTGAAGGCGAAACAGATTCTATCCGAAGAAGAAACGCGGAAATACAAGGAAATTTACGGAGACAAGGTCAAAATAAAGATTGGAGCGGAGGCTGTCAGAGAGCTTCTGACGCAGATCGACATCGAAAGCCTCGCCAGCCGTCTGGCTCTGGAAATGCGTCAAGCCACGTCCATGCAACGACGTAACAAAGTCATCAAACGACTCAAAGTGGTTGAATCCTTCCGCGGATCGGACAACAAGCCCGAATGGATGGTCCTGAATGTCCTTCCCGTGATTCCTCCGGACCTTCGCCCTCTCGTTCATCTGGATGGCGGACGTTTTGCGACAAGCGATCTGAACGATCTGTATCGCAGGGTCATCAACCGGAATAACCGTCTGAAACGGCTGATGGAATTGAAGGCGCCGGATGTGATCCTCAGGAACGAAAAGCGCATGCTTCAGGAATCCGTGGACGCCCTGTTCGACAACAGTCGCAGAAGCCGACCTACCAAGGGGCACAACAACCGTCCCCTGAAATCCCTTTCCGACATGTTGAAGGGAAAACAGGGGCGATTCCGCCAGAACCTTTTGGGGAAACGCGTGGATTATTCCGGGCGTTCCGTTATTGTGGTAGGTCCCGAATTGAAATTCAACGAATGCGGTCTTCCCAAGAAAATGGCGCTCGAGCTCTTCGATCCCTTTATCATCAGGGAGTTGGAAAGACGCGGCTATGCCAATACGATCAAAGGCGCCAAAAAGATGGTGGAAATGGAAGATCCGATTGTATATGACATTCTCGATGAAATTACCAAGAACCATCCGGTTCTTCTCAACCGCGCCCCCACGCTGCACAGACTGGGCATCCAGGCTTTCATGCCGGTCCTTGTGGAAGGCAAAGCCATCCGACTCCATCCCCTTTCCTGCGCAGCCTTCAATGCGGACTTTGACGGCGACCAGATGGCTGTTCATGTCCCGCTTTCCATCGAAAGCCAGATGGAGTCCCAGATGATCATGATGGCTTATAACAACATCCTGTCACCCGCCAACGGACGTCCCATTGCCGTGCCTTCTCAGGACATCGTATTGGGATGTTTCTACCTCACCAAGATCAAGAAGGGGGACAAGGGCGAAAACATGTTCTTCACGAATCCTGAAGAAGTCATCATGGCGTACAATCACGGATCGATATCGCTTCATGCGGAAATTTCGGTTCGCATCGATGGAAAAATCATCAAAGCGAGCCCCGGAAGAATCATCTTCAATCAAATTCTGCCGAAGGAGATTTCCTACTTCAACCACGAACTCCCTTACGCCAACAAGGTTCTCAGCAAACGACATCTGGGTTCTCTCGTGGCTTACGCCCACAAGGTATGCGGTCCCTCAAAGACAGCCGTTCTCCTGGATCAGATCAAGGAACTGGGCTTTTCCTATGCGCAACGAGCGGGAATATCCATCTCTGTAAAGGACATGGTCATCCCTGAAACAAAAACTAAAACCCTGAAGGAAGCCCGCCGGCAGATACAAAAGGTACAGCAGCAATATGAAAAAGGCGTTCTTACCGATGAAGAAAGATACCACAAAGTTATTGATATCTGGACCAATGCGACTGATATCGTTGGACATGATTTGAATCAAGTCCTGAAGAACGATCAGGATGGATTGAATCCCATTTATATCATGGCGAACTCCGGCGCGCGCGGAAGCGAGCAGCAAATCCGCCAATTGGCGGGTATGCGTGGATTGATGCAGCGCCCCACCAAAAAAGTTACGGGAGCTATCGGCGAAATCATCGAATCCCCGATCCAATCCAATTTCCGCGAAGGACTGACAGTTCTCGAATACTTCATTTCCACCCACGGCGCCCGCAAAGGTCTTGCCGACACAGCGTTGAAAACATCGGACGCCGGTTATCTGACGCGCCGCCTGGTCGATGTGGCGCAGGATCTCATCATTACCGAAGAAGATTGCGGCACTTACAATGGCATCACGGTCAAATCAATCAAAGAAGTCACCATCCAGGGAGAACGGGAACTGGAACCGCTCCGGGATCGCATCACCGGTCGTTTTCCGGTTGAAGACGTCGTTGATCCCGCAACGGGCAAAGTCATCTGCAGCAGGGAACAGCTCATAACGGAAGAGATCGCCCTTTCCATCGAAGAAGCCGGTTATGATTCCCTCGAAATACGTTCCGTTCTCACATGCGAAACCAGGCGTGGAGTTTGCATCCGTTGCTATGGACGCAACATGGCTACCTTCAAGATGATTGAAATCGGAGAAGCCGTGGGGATCATTGCGGCGCAATCCATCGGAGAACCGGGCACTCAGCTGACGCTGAGAACCTTTCATATCGGCGGTACGGCCAGCCGCGAACTGGAAGGGTGGTATCAGGCTGCCTTCAACGGCGTGGTAAAATTCAAGAACCTTCGTTATGTTTTAAGGGAAGATGGCTCGCTCATTGTTACCAATCGAACCGGTTCGGTGCATGTTGAAGACGAGGGCGGCGAAGGCGACCAGGTTCTGCCGAACATTCCCTACGGCGCCCATATCACAAAAAAAGAAAATGAAAAGGTTGCGGAAGGGGAACGTTTCATCGTATGGGATCCCCACTACACGCCTATCCTGACCGATGTGGATGGCATCATCCATTTCGTGGATGTCATCCAGGGCATCACGATGAAAGAAGACGTTGACCCTGTTACGGGAATAGCCCAGATGCTGATCACCGAACACAGGGAAGAGCTTCATCCCATGATCCAGCTCATTGACGAAAAGAAAAATACCATCGCGCAGTACGCCCTTTCGGCGGGAGCCATCATCAGCCGCGATATCATGGAGGAAGGAACGCGCGTGAAGGCGGGTCACATTCTGGCAAGGCTTCCCAGGCTCAAGGCGAAAACATACGATATCACGGGCGGACTTCCCCGCGTCGATGAATTGTTCGAGGCCAGAAAACCGAAGGATTGCGCCACCATCGCCGATATTGACGGAACCTTCCATTTCAAGGGAATCTCGAAAGGCGCGCGCAAGGTTTATATCAAGGCGGACACGGGGGATGAACACCATTACACCATCCCGCTCCTTCGACATGTGATTGTAAGAGAAAACGACTACATCAAGGCTGGCGATCGCCTCACAGACGGTTCCATCAGCCCCCATGACATCCTCAGAGTCAAGGGGGAAAAGGCGGTTCAGGAATTTCTCCTCAGTGAAATCCAGGAGGTGTATAGACTCCAGGGGGTTAAAATCAACGACAAGCACATCGAAAGCATCATACGGCAAATGCTGAAAAAGGTTGTCATCGAAGAAGTAGGGAACACCCGGTTCCTTTACGGTCAACAGGTGGATAAATGGCAATTCAAGGAAGAAAACAAGAATACAATCGCCAAGGGCGGTGAACCTGCCAATGCAAAACCGAAGCTCCTGGGAATCACCAAAGCGTCCCTGGGAACCGAATCCTTCATCTCCGCCGCCTCGTTCCAGGAAACCACGCGCGTTTTGACCGATGCGGCTATCAGGGGAAGACGCGATTACCTGAGAGGACTCAAGGAAAACGTCATCATGGGACTTCTTATTCCGGCAGGCACAGGGATACCCATGTACCGTAATATCCAGGTCGATGCCGTGAGAGAAGAAGAAACAAATCCCACGCCCCCGGACAGCCCGGAAACGGCTGCGGCCAACTGAAATATCAAGTATCTCTTTAATTTGATCCATCAGGCGATTTCCATAAAAAGGAAATCGTCCTTCTTTTTTAGAAATAATCCGGTTCGTTTGTATAAGGGAACTGAACGGGAAACAAATCCCCCAGAACGGATTCGAGTTTTTCCGGAATAAAGCCCCCGGATTCCCTTACCCGGGAAATGAATCGTTCCGAATCCCAATGCCCGATCAGACTCCTCGTAAGATATGTCTGGGGCGTTTCCATCGTTTCCAAACCTTTTGTGATTCCGGTTACGGCGACGTTTCCTTTGCGAAAGATCAGGGCAGCCTTTCCGGCAGAGTCCGTTATAAAGTTCAATCCCTTTATTTTCTGTAACTTTTCGGAAGAGGCAAGGCGTCTTTCCAATACAGGTTTGATCCGGTTCAGAAAAAGCGGGAGATTAATGAGTCCCAGCATGGCGCTCCCCTCCCCTTCCGCGAAATAACGGGAAACGAACCGCGCTCCGAAATCCTGGAGGAAAAACGCATAAGGATCATCCGGAGCTATATGGAATTCCAGTTCGGGCATAAAAGACTCTTTTGCCTTTTGAACATAGAATGCAAGCGCGGATTTGCGGATTTGCTCTGTGGGAGCGACGACTTCCGCCGCATAAAGATCCCCTGCTCCTCCGGTTCTTAAAATCACATACCCCAGGGGGCGGTTGCGGGAATCGGCAACCACAAAAAGTTCCTTCGGATTGGCGATGTTATACCAGGAAGCGGGCGCCCGGCGAATGGATCCGGTTTTCATTCGAAAATGATTGTTATAAATTTTATTCAATGCCGGGACATCGGATTCCGCACAGGGTCTTAAAGTCAACTCGGATACGACTTTGACTGCATGTTTCACCGGAAGGAATATTTTAGAATCCATCATGGCTTCGATATAACCGAACTTGTGGTAAAAATTGGGAATACCATACAGCATGGTAAGGGGATACCGGCGTTTTCTCATATAGTCTATGGCATCGTTCATGAGATGAGAAGCGACATGCTTCCCCCTCGCGTCCGGATGGGTGTAAACGTCGCCGATACCGGCTATTTTGACGATGCAATCCTCGATCCGCATATACTTTTCGATGATGCTGACATGCCCGAGGATTTTTCCCTTTTCCCTTACAATGCGGGAATGTTCGGGCTTGTAATATGGAGCTTTGGTCTGATAAGCCATCCGCATCTGGTAGAATTCAAACCAGTTTTTTCTGCGGAAAATCTTCCCCATCATGTCCGCAATTTCTTCCAGATCCTTTCCGGTTTTTGCGCAGGTAAATTTCATCTCGATCTCCTTTCTTCATTCCTCGTAACAAGCGTCATAAATGATCCTCACGCAATCCTTTTCAATCAAGTTTTTTCCCTGGTCGCTTTCTTTTTCCGGGTTCCTTCGTACACATCATATTTCAGGAGGCGGCATTCAAGGGGACCATTGAAAAGGGGGATGCGGCTTGAAGTCTGAAGCCCGACCGATTTTGCCGCAGCGGCGCTGCCCGTGAAAATGCAAGCCTGGTATCCCTTGTATTTCCGTTTCAAGCTGTCTCCGATCATGCGATAAAAGGATTCCATATCCTCCAGCTTGAGCCGTTTGTCATAGGGAGGATTCATGATCACCATGCCCGGGTTTGAGGGAGGCGTTTGTTCCTCCAGGGACTTGACTTCGAAAAGGATATCCTGATCCACTCCGGCGCGCCTTGCATTGGCTTTTGCCTCGTAAATGATCTCCCGGTTGATGTCCGATCCAACGATGGTACAAGGGCTCTTTTCCAGCATGGCTTGCGAGGCTTCTTTGTAAAGCGTATCATGCAATTCGCGATCGTAATCCTTCCATCGGGTGAATCCGAAGGAACGCCGCAAAAGCCCGTTTGCCTTGCGCCGGGCGAGGAGCGCCGCCTCGATGACAACCGTTCCCGAACCGCACATCGGATCGATGAGAGGGGTTTTGGCGTCCCACTTCGATAAGGCGACGATGCTGGCGGCGAGGACTTCGTTCAGGGGCGCTTCCCCCCCCCCTTCCGTGCGATAGCCGCGGCGAAAAAGCGGTTCACCGGAGGAATCGAGAGAAAGGATCGCCCTTTCCCCTTCGATGAAAATATTCACGCGAAGGTCCGGATTGCGAAAATCGACCGAGGGACGCCTTCCCTTTTTACTGCGGAATTGATCCACAATCGCATCCTTTGTTCTTTGAGCGACATACATGGAATGCCTGAATGCGGAATTGTTGATGAAGGCGTCCACGGTAAGGAATCCATCCGGATTCATGAAACGAGACCAGTTGACTGTACCGACATGCTGGTAGAGTTCATCCTTGTCGGTTGCGTGAAAAACACGAAGGGGTACAAGGATGCGCATGACCGTGCGGCACCAGATATTCGCCTTGTACAGGAGGCGGCGATCGCCCTCGAAATCGACCGTGCATGTTTGCGTTTTCACCTGGCTGGCGCCCAGGGCAGATAGTTCCGCCGCTGCCGCCTCCTCCGCCCCGCGGATCGTTTTGGCGATCATGTTAAAACTGCGGTTTTTCTCTTCTGCTTTATTTATCATGATGTTTTTCCTCAAATCAAGGATGAGAAAAATAGAAAACAACAATGCGATATGTCAAGAAGTTTGAAATTGACTTTTTACAGGATATTCCAGAGTTTATTTCTGGATTTCCGGCAAATAATCAGAATATGCAATCCGGGAGGTTCTATCATGAAGAAAATTTTCATTGCGTGGTTTTCCCTGTTTCTCGTTTTTCTTTTCGTCCTTTCCTGTCAAAGAAGGGAGGAATCTCAGAAGGTGATACATGTTGGCGTTGTGGCGGAAATGACGGGCGATATGCCAGCTGTTGGCGCCTCGTGCAAAAGCGCTGCGGAAATGACCGTGAAAGAGATCAACGACGCCGGGGGCTTCACCATCGATGGGAAAAAAATGCTCGTGAAACTCTTCGTGGAGGATAATGCGGGAAAGGCGGATCAATCGGCTTCCGCTGCCCAGAAACTCATCGCCCAGAATAACGTGGTCGCCATTATCGGACCTAACGCCAGCCGTTACGCCATACCGGCTTCCGAGATTGCGGAAAGTTCCAAAGTCATCCTTATCACCCCATGGTCCACCAATCCCAAAACCACGCTGGACGCCCGCACCAATGAACCGAAGAAATACGTGTTCCGCGCCTGTTTCATCGATCCGTTCCAAGGGACGGTTCTCGCCAAATTCGCCTTTGAACAATTGAAGGCGCAGAAGGCTGCGATTCTCTTCGATGTGGCATCGGAATACAACAAGGGAATCGCCGAATTTTTCAAGTCCAAATTCGAGGAAATGGGGGGAAAAATCACGGCGTACGAAACCTATACCACAAACGACAAGGACTTTACCGCCCAGATGACGAAGATCAAGAATTCCGCCCCTGATGTCATATTCCTTCCCAATTATTACACGGAGGTGCCGCTTCAGATACAACAGGCGCGCCGGCTGGGATTGAATGTTCCTGTTCTGGGAAGCGATTCCTGGGGAAGCCCGGAACTGCTGACTCTCTGCCAGGATGACTGCGAAGGTTTTTATTTCAGCACGCATTATTCCGCAGAATCCGCCACGCCCGAGGCAAAGACGTTTATCGAGTCATACCAGAAAATGTATGCGAAGGTTCCGGACGATGTGGCGGCGCTTACTTATGATTCCTTTGGACTTTTATGGACGGCGATCCGCAACGCCGGAAAGGGAGACAGGGAATCGATCCGCAACGCCCTCGCCAAAATCCCGGAATACAAAGGCGTGACAGGAACCATGCGTTTCACGGAGGGCTCGGGCGATCCGATCAAGAGCTGCGTGA
>JAFGFK010000173.1 GCA_016931135.1 Candidatus Sumerlaeota bacterium
AGTTTGACCCCATAGCGCAACCACTCACTCGGAAAACTGATGTGCGCCCGCCTGTTGGAATCAATCAGAACATTCTTGACAAGATAAAATTTAACGTATGGGAATAAATGCGTATTGTATCATCTTGAATGAAATGGGGGAATAAAATGTCGGATCCATATAAAACGGGAATGGCAAGTTCCGTCCGATTCCTGAAGAAGCGCATTGTAAAGGCGGGTGTGGTAGTTGTGCTCAAGGGAACGATAGAAAATCGCGGATTGCGTCTGATTTCCCCGCAATCCCGGTGCGTTCGCGAAAAGGAAATTTTTGAATTCATGATCGCCGAGGATGCCGGGGTTTGCCCCGGAGGAACGGCGAACACGGTAAGATATCTCGGGTTTGCCGAGGTCGTAACGGGCGGCTCGATCCGGGTGGGGGACAAAGTTTTGTGTGATGACAGGATTCTCGGGTATGTGGCGGGTTTCGACGAAACCCACATGCCCAATCACCAGAACATTGTGTTGATGGGCGCGGAGAATGCCACAGAAACAGAGGAAAAAATGAATCTGGAATCACGCATAGAAATTATTCAGGAGGTAACGTAATATGGGTTACGAGGAAAAAATGAAGGAACTGGGAATCATCCTCCCCGAGATGGCGGCGCCGGTCGCTGCATATATCCCGTTTGTAAAGGTTGGCGACCTGGTATTTACGGCGGGGCAAATCGCTGTTGTCAAAGGCGAACTGAAATACAAAGGCAAGCTCGGGCGGGAAATCAGCCTGGAGCAGGGTTACGAAAGCGCAAGAATTTGCGCGCTGAACGCCCTGGCAATCGTGAAAAAAGCGGCAGGATCGCTTGATAACGTGGAACAGATCGTGAAAATAACCGGTTTTGTCAATTCCGCAGAGGAATTTACGGATCAGCCCAAGGTGGTCAACGGCGCTTCCGAGCTTATGAAAGGCGTTTTTGGAGAAGCGGGACTCCATGCCCGCAGCGCCATAGGCGTTAGCTCACTTCCCCTGGGCGCCAGCGTAGAAGTCGAAATGATCGTCAAACTCCGGTAAATGCGGGTCTTGATTTTTTTAACGATGGGTTTCTGTACTTGACTCGTATCCAGATTTATGATGCGCTCGAATTATCAATTATAGATGTGATATTTATAATAAAAAAAGAAAGCGAGAAATGAGCATGAGAAGGATTATATCGGTCGTTTTGTTTATCATGTTTATGACCCCCTTTGCCGGCTGGGCGGTCGAAGAATATACTATCATGCGCCCCGATCATGAAACCCTCATGAAATGGGTGGAATATTATGAGAATGCGCCGCGCACCCCTTATGTCAGCCATGCAAATATACCCCCCCGAGGCTCTAAAAGCCTTTTGAGTCATTGGTTCTATATTCCTTCCGAAAGGGATCAGGGGGCATGCGGCAACTGCTGGGCTTGGGCGGGAACCGGATGCATGGAAGTCGCCCTGAATGTACAGGAAGGCGTTTCCGATCGCCTTTCCGTGCAATACATCAATTCCTGCGAATATGAAGTGATCCGTAAAATCTGTTGCAGCGGGGGATGGCTCGAGGATTTGACGGAATTTTATGGAATTGTCAAAAAGGCGGTTCCCCTGAGCAATGCCAACGCCTATTACCAGGATAAAGACGCCTCCTGCGATACGCCTTGCAATACCATCTCCACGAATCCCCATTATCCCATCAAATATATTCAGGCAATGACGATACCCACCCAGGGCGTAGGGAAGGAGGCCGCCATTGCCAATATCAAAAACGTTCTGAATCAGGATAAGGCGATCTGGTTCGCCTTTTATCTCCCAACCTCGGAAGACTGGAACGCCTTTTTCACTTTCTGGAGTTCTCAAACCGAAGCGGATCTTTGGAATCATGATTTTGTCTGCGATAAGACATGGTCGGCTGGGGCAGGCGGACACGCCGTTCTTTGTGTGGGATACAATGACGATGATCCTGAGAACAGCTATTGGATTCTTGTCAACAGCTGGGGGTCCTCCACCGGGCGCCCCAATGGAATTTTCCGCGTTGATATGAATATGAATTATGACTGTTCCTTCAAGTATGGAACGGGAACTCTTCCCGCCTTCTATTGGCAAACTTTGGATATGGCGTTCAATATGGCAACGCCGACGCCCACGCCTGTTCCCGGGAATACCTGCCTGAATCCCATTGTTGTTTCCGATAGCGGAATTTTCAGCAATTCCACAAAGATATTTCAGAATATATACAATCCATCTTACGCCGCTTCCTGGCCCTACAGCTGGGGAATGCCGGGACAGGATTGCGTTTTTAAAATCGATGTTTCCGAATCTCTGGTGGGGCAGCCGTTGAGCGTCAAAATCCTCTCCTCTAACTTTGACAATGCGGTCTATGCCGTTTGGGATTGCGGAGATCCGGGGAACGCCCTGATTGCTGTGGGAGATGATTACGCGGATAATACAGGGGAAGAGATATCCTGGACCATTCAGAATCCGGGAGAGGTTTATGTGATGGTGGATAGTTATCACAACGCCGTCAGTGGAGATTTCGAGATAGAATTCAATGTGGCTTCCACCCCTGAGCCAACGCCTACCGCCACATCCACCTCTACGCCCACGCCCACGCCCACGCCTACGCCCTTTATCATGCCGGAGGAATACGTCTATAATTTCGATCAGAATTCAGAAGGGTGGCATACGACCTCATCGCCAGAGGTTTTTGACGCCCCCAGTTTCTTTGAAGCCGCGAATTCGATCGGTTTTTCAGCCAGCGGCAGCGACAATTGTTTCGGTTCCTGGGAAAGCCCCTGCCACGCCTTCACGGCAGGGCAGAAATACAGAGCCCGATTTCGCGTATGGACCAGCCAGCCCACTCCGTCCCTTGTTCCCGCCTTTCGTATCCGGATTGCGGATAAACAGTCTCAGAGTATTTTCAGTCTTATGATCAACAGCCTGGGCGAAGGGGAAAATTCCCCCACGGTTTCCGGGAAAATTTATGAAGTCCTGTATCAGCCGCCGGCAACGGCTCTCTCCGAAGGTTATTTCATCAGCGTTGAACTGATCAACATCGGGAGTTCGGATGACGCCAACGCCCAGATCGGGATCGATCTGGTGGAAATCAAAAAGGCAAACGTAACGATTCCCTGATTGCGCAAAGTGAATTTTGAAAACGGCAAGGTTTAAAAAAGCGCGGGGAATGAATCTTCCCGCGCTTTTTTTTACGTTTTTTCGAAAGCGCAGTCAGGATGCGCCTGCGTCTTCTTTCCCTTCATTCAGCGGTTCCGGTTTGATTTCCTTTGCCGGATGCGCGCTATCCCCCGAAGCCTTGTCTTCCCCGCTTTTTTTATTGACCCGCACCATGGCGGGTCTCAGGATGCGGTCATGCAGCTGGTAACCCTCCCGGAAAACCTCTACAACCTGATTTTCCGGAATGTCCTCCTGATGACTGATGGACATCGCCTCGTGAAATTTAGGATCGAAAGACTTCCCAGCCGCCTCGATGGCGGACAATCCCGAATCTTTTAATATTCGGATCAATTGATCGTATATGAGACGGACGCCGCTCATGATGGCGTTCGGATCATCCGATTGTTCCATGGATTTGACGGCATGATAGAAATTGTCCAGAACAGGCAGAAGGTTGTATATCATGTTTTCGTTCGCGAATTTTACAATCTCCTGCCGTTCCCTGCCGGTTCTTTTTCGGAAATTGTCCAGGTCGGCGTGAATCCGCAGCATCCGGTCGTTCAATTCCTTCACTTCCCGTTCATGGATTTGCCGGAGGTTATCTATCACCTGAACATGGTCTTCTTTTACGGGTTCAAGCGGTTCGGCTCTCATGCTTGCGTTGAGAATATAGGCTTTTCTTTTCAATCTGTAACGTTTTCGCCTTTCTTCCTTTCTTGACGGACGCTGTTTCTTTCTTGTCATAATATCAAACTCCTTTTTACGTAACAGTTTAGCTCTTTGAAAAACATTATGGCGTCGTCTTATGGGGTCATGAATTGATTGGCGCGAACTTAAAGCGGCTTATGATTCCCGATCCATCTCCCCTAAATTTTTCGTATAGACTTCATCGCCTTCCCGTAATCCGGAAAGAATTTCGATGCGATCCCTGTTTCTCCTTCCCAGGGTAACGGGACATTCCCCGTAACTGTTTTTGTCAGGTCGATAAACGACAGCCCTGCCTTCATTGCGAAAAACAACAGACAAGGGAAGATTGAGGGCGCCCGGAAGGGTATCCAGAATGATGGAAATATCGGCGGTCATGCCGGGTTTCAATCGGGGATCGATCTGATCCAGCGTCAAATCCAGCTCGAAAACCCTTTGCCCCGTGTCTTCCGAGTTGTGGGCGAGGCTTCCCGCCGGCGATGCGTTCCGGGGAATGGCTATTATTCCAATGCGGGATACTTTGGCGCTCATTGCCAGATCCTTGAATGCGTTCGTGGTTATGCGAGCCTCCTGTCCGATGCGGACCTTTGACACATCCTCTTCGCTGACCTGGGAACAGATGATAAGGGAGGATAAATCCGGAATTTCTCCGAGGGTTTGCCGCTCCCAGATTTGATCGCCCTCCTGGGGCTTTGATTCCCTCCCCTTTTGCCAGTCCCATCGTTCTATCAGGAGGAAGATCCCTTCAGCGGGGGCCTTGATTTCCGCTTCCGTTATCTTATTCCGGGCGTCTTCGATTCTCTTTTGCGCCCTTATGCCGCGCTGTTTGACTTTGCCCAATTCCGCCTTCCGGGACGTCTCGTCTTCTTCTTTTCCCTTCAGGTCCGTTTGAAAGTCGAGGTCTGTTTTCAAGGTTTGAAACTTTTCGCTTTCCACCTCCTGCCTTGCCCTATCCACGTTTGTTTTGGCAAGGATGTTTCTATCCACAAGGAGCTGGATCGTTTCCAGATTCCGGTTCACCTCCTGGAGCTTGAGCCGCGCGAATTCCAACTCGGCCGCCGTCGTTTCCACCTTTATTGTATTGTTTCTTATTCCCTGTACCAGCTGCTCGATGGTTTGTTCCATGTCCATTTTGGTCGATTTGAGATTTGTGATTTGTTCCTCCAGCTTTTTCTCCACGTCTTCGGTATCGAGCCATATAACGGTCTGATTTTTCGTGACGCTGGAGCCGTCATCGATTATTCTGGTTATCTTGCCGCTGAAAGGAGCGTAAATGAATTCCCTTTTCCGGGCTTTGATGACGCCAACTTCTTCTATGGAAATGACAAAATCCCCCCTTTTGACTTTTTCCCTGGGAATCTGGGAATAGGGATTATGGCGGGGAATCTCTTTCCACGCATAGACAGCCGCGCCCACAAGGATGGACAATATGATGATGACAGATATTTTCTTCATGAGAAAAAGAAGATTCCTTTTTCGGAGAAATCAGTTTTATAGCCAACTTATTCATATCATTCAGATGAGAAACGCGGGAATTCAAGATATTTTTCCATTTCCCCCTCATACCCCCTATATTTTATTGACTTTCTGCGCTGCTTGAATCTATTTGTTTTCAATGTTTTTAACGGAAACCCGGTTTGCTTTCTCGATGAACGACTTTTGTATCCGGAATTGGAATTGCCTTGCCTCAGGAATAGATTTGTGAAGACGCCGTTTCCTTTAAAAAGGATAGTCTTGTTTGCCCTTACAGGGGGCGTCATATCTGTCCTTTTCGCCCTTGCCATGATTTCTGTCACCGGAGGACATGTCGTCGCCCCCCTCGATGACAGTTATATCTGCTTTCAATACGCCCGAAACCTCTCCCGTGGGCGCTTTTTCGAGTATTCGGAACAAGCCGGTTTTTCCTCAGGTTCTACCAGCCTGGTTTATCCCCTGCTTCTGGCGCCTTTCTTCTGGGCGGGATTCTCGGGCGTGAAAATTCTTGCCGTCTCCTTTGCCCTGGGCGCCGCTTGTTTTATTCTCTCAGCGGTTTTGTTGTTTTTAACCGGCAGGGCGTTATTTGAAGAACGGGTGGGTATGGCAGCCGCCTTTTTGTTTCTTATCAATGGCAATCTTGCATGGAACTATTTGTCCGGCATGGAGACCGGCCTTTTTGCCACGCTCCTTCTCGCCGCCGCGTATTATCTCGCGCGATGGACGATCGAAAAAAGGGGAAAGCGGCTCATCATCGGGCTGCTCTGGTTTTCCCTTGCCTCCCTGGCAAGGCCCGAAGGCTTTGCGCTTCTTCTTGTATGCGTTATCTTTATCATTGTGAAAGGCTGGCGCTTCTACTCTTCCCGCATCCTTCTCTCCCTTATCGCCCTGCTTCCGTTTACCTGTTACCTGATTTTTGTCAAAATGGAAACGGGGGATTTCTCCACGTCCGGAGTTCTGGAAAAAAGCGTGTTATCCGCTCCGTATTATACTCCCTGGGAAAAAATGGGGAAACTCGTGGATAATTTCCTTCTCATCTTTGGAGCTTATTATCAGAATCTGGCGAATACCTTTTTTTACGACGGCGCCATGTTTCCCCTCTCGCCGATAGGAGCGCTCTATCCCTATTCTCTTTTTCCTCCCGCCGCTTTTTTACTGGCTCTTGCCGGCGTCATTCTCGGAATTGCGAGGGAAAGAGACAAAAACCATTTTACGCCCGTATTCCTTGTCGCGCTTCTGTTTTTGCTTGGCATCCTTTGCGTCATAAACGCCGAGGTCGTCGCCTCTCATTATTTCCGGTATCTGATCCCCTTCCAGCCCCTGTTCCTCCTTTTTGTCTCCCTCGGGCTTTTTGAATTTTCCAGATTGTTCGATCATAACGGCGACAGACTCTTCCGCGTATCCTCCATTATTCTCGTTTTATTCATGATCCCGTCGCTTTTCTACTGGGCTTATATCTATGGTGAAAATTGCAATGACCTTTTCGAACAGCATCGCCGAACATCCTGGTGGATCAAGGACGCCACTCCTCCGGATTCCGTGATCGGGGTGACAGACGCCGGCGTCATCGCTTATTTCTCCGAACGCCGCACCTATGATTTTGTCGGATTGACCACTCCGCGCCAATCCCGGCACTGGAGGCAGGGGCGGGGCTCCACATTCGAACGGCTGGAGCGTTTGCATCCTGACGCCCTTCCGGATTATATCGTTTCCTTTCCCTTTGTGTGGGGCGACGTGAATTTTCTCGGCAAACCGGTTCACGGCGCGCCTCTTCTGAAAAACCTTACCACTATGTCCAATGATTTCGTCGTGTTCGAACAGGATTGGTCTTTATTGCATTCAGGCGATCTCCCGGCTATCCCCCCTCCCGGGATGGAACTTGCCGACGCCCTCGATGTGGCGGACCTTGCGGATGAAACGGCTCATGGATATGTCTGGAAAGAAGCGGCGGAAAGACCCGCAGGATGGGCTTTCCCCAATACGCGCAATTTCTTTCACAAGGCGATCTTTCAGGATAAACCGGTTGCCGATGGAGGCAGGGATTTAAGTTTTTCCGAGGCTTTTACGGTGAACCTTTCGCCCGGCAAACCGTTCCGCCTCATCGCAAGGACCGAGTCCCTCGAGACAAGCGCTGCGCAGGTTTTTATCAATGACGCCCCCGCCGGAATCCTGGAAGCCATCGGGGAAAATCGCGGCTGGGAAGAACCCGGTATCCTGATTCCCGCCGAACTGTTACAGGAACGCGCCAACCGCATCGAGATCAGATATTTGCGGGAAAAAAGCCGCTCCGGATCCTTTCACTCTTATCATTACTGGTTCTATCAATAA
>JAFGFK010000174.1 GCA_016931135.1 Candidatus Sumerlaeota bacterium
GCTCGTGCTCGTGCTCGTAATCTATCATATTTTTGGATAATATCCGGGATCAAACGCCACGGAAACTTCCGTTTCCACGCGCGGCTCGATCCCGTTTTTATTTTACCAATCTTTTCACGGAGGGAAAAATATGAAAATCGAATCGAAATCCTGGATTACCTTCATCATGGCGTTTCTTTTGTTACTTCCTTTTTTGTGCATCGCGCAATCCTCTCAGATCGAACTCCTCAGCGATTCCGAGGATATTTCAGCCCGGAACGCCACCACGCGCATCTATAACCGCACCTATGAAATCACCCGACTCGATGAAAATGGCGTTCCAACAGGCGAATCTTTTCAGCAAACCCGCAAAATCATCGAAAAAGCGGATGGACTCTGTTATGACGCATCCCTCAACGCATCCGCAGAACTCTCTTCCTCTCCCGTATGGGAACCAGGCGTTACTAATTTTGTCCTACAACCTTCCGGTGGATGGAAAATAGATACCGGCATTGCCAGAGTCCATATCGCCCCTTATGCGGATTCCATTCCCCTCGTTTCTTATTCCATCCCGTTCAGAACAAAAAATTCGGAGAAACAATTCGTCAAAAAGGCGTTGTCTCTGAACATGAACAGCGGCGCCCTTGCATGGCATGACGCTTCAACTCAAATCTCCCGCATCTTTTCTTCCCCTCAACATGTTCCTGGAAAAGCCAGCGGAAACCGGATTCTCTTTGAAAACGCCTTTTCCTGCGGCGATCTCGAACTTGTGTATGAAAAAGGCGCCTTCCATCAGAACGTGATTGTTAAAAATCCCGCCCTTCTTCCTTCTCCCTCCCGGTATGACATCGATGCCGGAGTCGCTGAACTCCGCGTTGTAACGGATATTGATGATGTGAGCGAATCCAGCGCTGAAGTTGCCGCTCTTCTGGATGAAGGAGATGGCGCGCTTTGCGTTGTCGAAGGCAGCCGGATTTCCGGGGAAGATTCCGAACTGATCTTCAAATCATCATCGGAAGAAACGTTATGCGCCTTTGCGCCTTCCCGCGCCTGGGTGGGAAACGATAAATCGAACTCCCGATTCATGAACAAAACCATCAAAGTCTCCAGTGAGAATATAAAAAAGTTCACGCATTCCGAAGGCGTTCCGTACAGTTATATTACAGACAATTCCGCATCCGGCGCCATCACCCTCGATTATGAAGTGCGTTCATCCACCGCAGAGGGGAGCGAGGCATGGCAATCGGGGATTACCTATTGGATTTCGGATGAATATACGGTTGGCTCCGGGAAGACCCTTGTGATTGAAGGGGGCGCAGTCGTAAAATTCGGCGCAACGATCAACATCGATGAAGGCAATCTCCTGATCAAGGGCGCCCCCTTCAACTACGCCCTGTTTGTGGATGATGGTAATGACGATGTTGGGGAAACGATCTCCAATCCCAATTCCACCGGAAGGCTCGATTTCATAGAGATCACGCCATCTTCCAGTTCCGATGTGGAGGTTCAATTCGGCAAATTCGCCGAGGCGAATATCGCCCTGGAATTTATGACCAATTCTCTTGCTTATCATAATGAATTCGAGATCAGAGACAGCATTTTTACGGATGTTTATACCGGAACTTATGGAGTTTTTGATTCTACAGGAACAAATGACGAGATTCGAATCTTTAATTGCCTTTTCAATGATTTTACATGTAACGGGGTTGGTTTCAAGTTTGAGGAAAATCAAACATTGAGGATTCTCAACTGTACGTTCGATTCCTCTGGAAACAATTATGCGGATGCCGTATATCTTGATATTGCGGATAATAAAACGTTAGAGGCGTTTCTGCAGAATAATGTTTATACCAATCTTGAATATGGCATTACCGGAACCGGTGATCTTGACATCAGTTCAACAATCAATTATGATGTCAGCGATCTGGAAGATGACCGAATATGCAGTAATTTTAAAAATCAAATAAGACCCTATAATGGAGATGTTCCTTCAGGTGATTTTGATGGTTATTATCCTTCAGAAAATGGAAATTTTTATACTTGTTATCCGGGTTTCATAGATCCCTTAATATGGCCAAGTACTCGAAATAGCGCCACCACAGATAAATTCCCTTCAGGAAGCGATTATCTATCACGACTAATGAGTACATCAACAGTTCGTCCAGCTAAAATAGATTCAACAGAAATCGGAAAATATAATAATTCTCAATCATCGGAATTGGATTACATCAGTAAATATGGCTCTGAAGGTTACTTTATAGATGAAGATTATCCTGATATTGGTTTCCACTATGATATCGTACATGGGGTTGTGGAGGGACTTACAAATATGACAATGACCCGCGCCTTCGATCTTGAAGAAGGAAGCGTCATTTCCTTTACTGAATATTCTTTCTGGATATTTGACGCAGAAAGCAACATAAAGGGGAATCCTGTAAAGCGAAATGTCTTTAACCTGGTTGCATCAACAGGGGATGCAATTACGGATCCCAGGAAAATCCGTGACAATCTTATTCCCTCCGGGATTGGAATAACCAGGGGGACTATTGATTTTTCCGAATTTTCGTTTCTGTATGCGGGTGTAATATGTTACAATGAAGATGATCCTCTTTTCATCAGAAATAGCGTATTCACTGAAAATTTGATGGGAATAGGGGCAGCCCCCGAACATCGAAAACCTGTTTATATAGAGAACTGTCTTTTCACGGGAAACGCCAGAGCCATTTATTACAGTCTTCTATATTCGGATAATGGTTTGAATCTTGTGTCAAACACGTTCAGCGATAATGCAAAGGCTGTTTA
>JAFGFK010000175.1 GCA_016931135.1 Candidatus Sumerlaeota bacterium
ATAAAATGGTAGCGGTGGAGGGAATCGAACCCCCGACACTGCGGATATGAGCCGCATGCTCTAACCAACTGAGCTACACCGCCACTTCAAAAAACGCTATTCAATATAATGTAAGGAAAAGAGGCGACTGGATGAAACGCAAAACCAATCGCCTCCTTTTGCTTTTTTGGTAGCGGGGGACGGATTTGAACCGCCGGCCTTTGGGTTATGAGCCCAACGAGCTACCAACTGCTCCACCCCGCGATAAAAAAATATTCTTTCAAAGAAGTTGCATAAATTAAAAAAAGCGGAAACCTTATAGTCAATATTGCCGGATACTGTCAAATGATTTTTTGCGCCATTTTTGCTCTTTGAATAGATGATAGAGCGAAACAGAAAGGCGTTATTTTGCCCCCCCGGTATCCTCCCGCTCCACCAGTACCAGATGTTCCCCCTCCCGGATCATCCGAAACTGGTTGCGCGCCGCAATTTCGTTTTCCCTGGTTTCACTCTCCAGTAGCGTCTTTTCCTCGCGCAAACTCTCCAGCCGTTTCTCAAGAGCTTGCACCCGCGCCAACTCCCGGTTCCGTATCCGGTAACTCTCCAGGCATTCCTGCATGTTTCTTCGATTGATGATGAGCCATGCGATCAGAACGATTCCGAGAAGGACAAGACTTAAGTAACAGATCAACCGGTTCCCCAAAAACAACTCTTTCAATCTCTGCATCTTCGATCACCCCTTCAGGAACTGGAATAAAATCAACAATCAAAAGGAGCATCTATCGTTAAGAACTCTCCTTTCATACTCCAGAGAAAGTCAGCCTGTCAACGCCCATTTTTAAAAAACAGACGGAAAAGAGCGCATCTTGACCCCATTGCCGGGAATGTGGCGGGGATTAAAGATCATATTCCCGATTTTTTGTTTGACAACGCATCTGAGATGCGTCATATTCCTATATAAGAATTACTTGTAATTAGATGAAAAAGGGCGAATTGAAAAATGCGGATTGATCGGGAAATCGTGGAAAAACGCATGAACGACTTTTTTGAGGCGTGCCACAAGCGAAACGTCAAGGTAACCCACCAGAGAACCGAGATTTATCGCGAACTCGCTTCATCGGAAAATCACCCGGACGCCAAGATGATTTACAGCCGCCTGAAAAAGCGCATCCCTGCGATTGCCCTTGACACGGTATATAGAAATCTGAAATTCTTGGAAAAGTATGGATTGATAACCGTGGTTGGGCTCAATCAGGATTCACAACGTTTTGACGCCAATATTCGCAAACATCACCACTTTGTATGCGTCAAATGCGGACGCATATCGGACTTTTACAGCGCATCCCTCGATGATATCGTCGTTCCCGAGGAGGCGTCCCGTTTCGGAAAACCGCTGTCCATCAATGTCGAAGTCAAAGGGATTTGCGGGGTTTGTGGAAAAAAACATAAGAAGGAATAACAAAAAATTTTACGATTATGATAAGAATCATTCTTATTTACAAAATATTAGCAACTATGGGGGCTTCTCCCATTTTATCTCTTCTTTTAAAAGGAGGCTCATTATGGCTAAAGTCGCAAGAGAAATGGTCGTTAAGGCGGGAGTCGATATTGATAAACTCGTCGATCTCCTGGTAAAAAACGCGTCAGCGGAACTCACGACCTTCTATTACTACACGATTCTCCGCGCCAACCTCATCGGGCTCGCAGGCGAAGGCGTAAAGGAGATCGCGGAAACAGCGCGCATCGAAGACCGCAATCACTTCGAAGCCCTGGTTCCCCGTATCTATGAACTGGGCGGAAAACTCCCTGATTGCATGAAGGAGTTTCATGATATATCGGCTTGTCCCCCCGCAAACCTTCCCAAAAATCCCAGTGATGTCGAAGGAATACTCAAGGTATTGGCGGAAGCCGAACGCTGCGCAGTAAGAGGATACACGGAAATTTGCAACATGACCGCAGGGAAAGACCATCGCACCTATGACCTGGTTCTTGCCATTCTCAACGAGGAAATCGAGCATGAATCATGGTTCTCCGAATTTTTAGGAGAAGGTCCCTCCGGACATTTCATGCGCCGCGGGGAAACCTCGCCATTCGTTTCAAAGTTCCTGAGATAATTCCGCCAGGGTAGGGGAGGTTCTGTACTTTGGAACCTCCCCTGATCCCCCCCATATATGAAAAACCTTACCCGTATTGTGTGTTATATTTGACGCAATTCGGGGCGTTTTTGTATCAATCAATGATACATGAACCATACCTCGCTTCCCTTTTCACGGAAAGAATATTTCTTGTTCCCGCAATATACTTCCCCCTATTAGTTATATGCAAATTGTTTCTTGACAGGTTTGATGATCAATCTGTCAGAATATTTCTGGTTTGGATTTTGCTTCATCAGGAATGACGCAGGTTTTTTTTTGACCTTCATCTTCAATATGGATTTATCCGTATCTTGAAAAAGGAGAGGGAAAAATGTCAGCAAACAGGATCATTTGGATAGTATTTTCTTTTTTGGCGGGATGGACTGTGAATACGCGTATCCCGACGGCTTATGGAAATCATGATCCGGAAAGTCTTGCGCCGAGTGAAAGCGGGCGGATTGTTAATGCGGATATTCCGGTATTCGTATCGGAAGATGGGAGACATATCCTTGCAACAGGGGAGCGCCACACGGGAATGGCGTTGATTGACGCATTCACCGGCGAGTCTCTTTTCCTATCACAAGAAAAAGGCGCCGGATATTACGCGGGCATAAGCCCCGATGAAAGATATGTATGTTACAAGACATTTAAAAGAACAAAGGACGCCATCCTGCAGAAATCCATGCTTTACGACATCGCGGAAAAAAGGGAAATCCCGTTGAATGATTGGACTCCTCTCGCCGGAACACCGGCTGTATCCCGAAATTCAAGGATAGCATTTACAACGGGAAATCGACTTTTTATCAAGGATAAGGATTTGAACCTGATATGTGATGTCGATCTCAAACATCATGTGAATCTTTTGTCTTTTTCCCCTGATGGCGATAAAATCGCCTTCAATAGTAAATCGGAAGAGATAGTCGTATTGGATGTTTTCAATAAAACAATGAATGTGATCTCGGAAGGAGAGGAAAATTTCTGGGGTCCGAAATTCTCGCCGAAGGGAGAAAAACTCCTTTTTCAAAACATAAGCGGCAAAATTTATTATAAAGACCTCGGAGCGGCGATGTCTCCGGAAATCATCGGGGAAGGCGGCCATCCGGAATGGATCGATGAAAAAAATATCCGTTACGTTAAAAAGACGATTCAAAATCACCAGATTTCAAACGTGGAAATCCTTGCGGTAGATGTGGAATCTCTTGTGACGCGCCCTATCCCCCTTCGTAAGGGAGATGCGGATGTTGCGATATCCCGAAACGCGGCATGTTATAATATACTGGGGAAATTATCGCTCGCTTCCTTTCATGAGGGGAAGATGAAAGAAATCATGAATATTAATAGTCCCGCCTTATCCATAAATAATATCCCGAATGACGACTCGGTGAAGTCTTTATTTGATAAGGGAACCACCAGGGAACTGGAAGAGGTTCCCGTGATTCACCAGGTTTATGACGTCTCGAACTGGTGGTGGGGGCATTGGTCCTGCGGTCCCACCGCAGCCATGATGTGCCTTCAGTATTACAATATTTTACCCAAACACGCCTTTATCTGCGCCCATTATTCCGATCATAAGAGCAATTACGGTTTTTACATTCCTGATATATATTCCTTCAATGGTTATACCTATGATATCGGCGCCTGGGTGGAACCCGCCGGCGCCACCGCTTATGGCGGCCATGGATTCATCTGGCAGGAAAATGGAAATCATACTTCCGTCAACATGCGCGATTACTTCATCCAGCACGGAACAAGTTCCGCGGTTGATTACAGCCCCACATGGGCGGAACTCCAGAAGGAGATCATGGAGGATCATCCCTTTGTCATCCTTTCTCTCATCACATCCGGAGGACATTACCAGAGCGTCATCGGGTACTTTAAAAATCAACATACCCTGATCGTGAATGATCCATACGGGGATAAAAATACCCCCGGCTATCCGACTTTTGACGGGCAAAGGTGCCTTTATGATTGGCCCGGATACAACAACGGCTATGAAAACCTGAACACTGTTTCCGCTTACGTTTTTTGCAGGGATTCCGTTTCCTATCCCTCGCCCATTCTGGGAACGGATATTGTCGTTGACAATGATGATGGTTCTCCGCGTTATGTTGAAACAGGAACATGGACAACAAGCGGAAACACGGGTTATAACGGGGGAACATACCGGTATGCTTATGGGGATGACAGCTCCACCGCGACATGGACATGCGATCTTGTTTACGAGGGCGATTACGAGGTTTTCGCCATTTATCGGCAGGATGTTTCCCGCGCCACTTATGTACGATATAAAATAACCGACGATCTCGGAGCGCATGTCGTTTTTATCGATCAGTCCGGCGACGCCAACGGCATGGTGGAAACCTCGCTCGGTATCTTTGGTTTTCATAAGGGGCAATATACCGTTTCCCTGGGGTGCCAGGGAAGCGCCCCTTCCGGCAATTCCGTGATTGCGGACGCCAT
>JAFGFK010000176.1 GCA_016931135.1 Candidatus Sumerlaeota bacterium
GATGCAGGGGCGAAAATGTCACGTCAGATTCACCAGGCTCAATTGCGTCATCGTTTTCCTTCCCCTTGTTTTGAACCGGTTTGCTCTGCGACCGGATCCAATTCAACAAACCGGGTTCCGATTCCCGCGCATTGTGAAAAAATATCAAAACCGCATAACCCGGAAGCATGAATATATTGTCCAGCCTGACAAGCAGGGAATATGCGAACAGACATCCGGCAAGTAATGTTCTTTTCAGGGATTGTCCGCTCAAACCCAGGTAAAAAAGGAAAAAGGAAGAAAAACAAAGAAGGGCGGATAAGGGCTCCATAAAGAACGGCTTGGAATGAGGCAATGCGTAACTTCCCATCCCGAACAATAATACCGTCATCCACGACGCCGTTTTGTCCCCTGTCAATCTGTAACAGAAAAGAAACAACATGGCGCATAAAAGGGACGTTACAACTTGGTTGAAAATAGATACGCCTAATCGGAGCTGTACGGAATTCATGCTTCCATCATGATATTGAATTATTCCTTTTATGAAAAAAGGGTCGTTTCCGCCGGGAAAAACCGCGGCGAGCAATTTCCCGAAATAATAGAAGGGAACGGCAAGAAGCGGCTGCCCTACGCCGTATTGAGCGTATTGCTTTCCGTCAATTCCCTGTTTTGTGGCAAATCCAAGCAAAGGTTCGATGGATAATCGCCCATGTTCCGCAAGGGACTGAGTGACGCGGAACAATATCTCCTCATCCGGAGAATATATATGCCCCCCCATTGTCAAAAGATAAAGGAATAAGAACAGGAAGAAAACGCGCCAGAAAAATCTCAATCCCTTGCTCCTCATGTCCATGTAAGACTATTCAGAATATATCCATGGAACGCCCTGGATATGTGAAATTCCATAACACCATCTGTAAAATCGTCGAATGTCTTAGTTACATAGGCGGGAAATGAAAAGAAAGTCAATTCAAATACATTATTTCCTTTACCTTTTCCATCTTCTTTATATAGTGTTTTTTCATCCTTATTGACAAGGAAATCCTGGATGATTATTCTTGGAATTGATCCGGGTTTGGCGAAAACCGGATGCGGGGTTGTTACCATGCGCGCAAATCAACCGAAAGTCTTGACCTATGGCGTGATTTCTACAAAAACCGACCAATCCCTTGCCAACCGGTTGAAAATCATTTATAACGATATCAGGAATTTGTGCCGTGAATATAAACCGAGCGTGGCAGCAATCGAGTCCATTTTTTTTGCAGCCAACGTAAAAACGGCAGTCGCCGTCGCTCAAGCGCGTGGCGTGGCTATTCTCGCTACTGAGGAAAGTGGCATGGAACTTGCTGAATATTCACCTTTACAAATAAAACAAGCGATTGTTGGTTACGGCAGGGCTTCCAAGAATCAAATCCAGGAAATGGTCAGAATACTTTTATCCCTTGATAAAACGCCAAGACCGGATCATGCTGCGGATGCCCTCGCAGTTGCCCTGACGCATGCTTTCCGGATGAAATTACGAGGCGGATATCGCGCGAGTTGAAAAACGGGAAAGGAGATTTTGCGCATTGATCGGGGAAATACAACTGCCCGAAATAGAAGAACTCATTGCGAGCCGCAACTGGCGCGCCCTCAAAACTACCCTTGCCGAATGGCAGCCCCATGACGTCGCCGATCTCCTGGAAATCCTGAATCCCCGCGATCGCGTGATTCTCTTCAGACTTTTGCCAAAGGCTATGGCTACTGAAGTTTTTGAACGCATGGAAGGCGAGGCTCAGCGCGAACTCCTCGAGGCGTTCAGTGACGCCGAAGCCGCCCCCATCCTCGAGGAAATGTCCCCGGATGATAGAACAGACCTCCTCGAGGAATTACCCCATCGCGTGACACGGCGCGCGCTTCGTTTATTGAGCCCCGAACAGAGGAAAATCGCCCAGAGCCTTCTCGCCTATCCTCATGATTCCGTCGGCCGCCTGATGACCCCCGATTTCGCAAAAGTCAAAAAACACTGGCTTTGCGGTCAGGCAATCAAACATCTCCGCTCCCTTGCCCTCAATAAGGAAACTATCTATTATTTGTATGTGGTGGATGATGAAAACCATTTGATCGGAGTTATTTCACTTAGAAACCTCGTTCTCGCCGATCCGGAAAGCCCCCTTTGGGATGTTGCCGAGGATGACCCCATTTCCGTCAGCGCGGTTTCCGATCAGGAAGAAGCGGTAAAAATTCTAAGAAGATATGATCTCCAGGCGCTCCCCGTAGTTGATTCCGCCAATCATCTTCTCGGGATTGTTACCTTCGATGACATCATGGATGTTCAGGCGGAGGAAACAACCGAGGACATGCAGATTATGGCTGCCATTGTCCCAACGGAAAAACCATATTTTGAAACCAGTTTCAGCGAGATATTCGCCAAAAGGGCGATCTGGCTCATCATCCTGGGGATTGCGGGCATCTTCTCAGCCAGCGTCATCCGGTTTTATCACTCAAGTTTACCCTCCGATCTGATTGTGGGCTTGGCGTTTTTCATTCCCCTCCTCATGGGAACAGGTGGAAACGCCGGTAGTCAGGTGGCCGCCCTGATGATTCGGAGTCTCGCAACAGGCGAGATAATCCCCAAAGATTTTCTTCAACTGGCCAAACGGGAACTTCTCATGGGAATTGTCCTGGGTATTTGCCTTGCCCTCGTGGGTTTCCTCATTGCCTGGATCGTGAATCGCGATCCCCTGATCGGAATAACCCTGGGACTTGCCATGGTTCTCACAATTGCAACCGCGAATTTCGTCGGTCTTTCGTTGCCCCTTCTGTTTAAAGCAGTCGGACTGGATCCGGCATTTATGTCCGGACCTATCCTCACTACCATCACCGATGTACTGGGATTGATCATTTATTTCAATATGACGCATTTGATTCTGAGGATATAATTTTATGAAACGGATTGTTACATGAGAGATATCGAACTGATTGAACAAATAACCGGTGGGGCTTTCGGGGAACTCTGGAAGGCGCATCATGTCTCTTCCGGGGAAGTGGTCGCCGTAAAGATTATCCCCCTCCAGGAATCACGGATTTCCGCATCCCTGGATCAGATCCAGGAACACTGGAAAGCCCTGATCGAAGTCCAGCATC
>JAFGFK010000177.1 GCA_016931135.1 Candidatus Sumerlaeota bacterium
AAGGCTGTCATCCTCGAAAAATGCACCCTGTGCGGCGCCTGTCTCGAGGTATGTCCCATGCAGGCGATCGTCAAAATACAGGATAAAGTCGTAGAGAAAAAGGGCGTTGATATTTCACAATTCAAAGGCGTCTGGACTTTTGCGGAACAGCGCAATGGGGAAATCCAGAACGTTTCCTACGAACTCCTTGGAGAGGGGCGAAGACTTGCGGATTTGCGAAAAACCGAACTTTGCGCGGTTCTCCTCGGAAACGGCATGAAGGAACAGGCGAACGATCTCCTCCATTATGGCGCGGATAAGGTGTATTACATTGATCACCCGGTTCTTGCCGATTTTCAGGATGATCCCTATTCCGAGTGCGTCGCCGAACTCGTGCGAAAGTATAAACCGGAAATTCTCCTGTGCGGCGCCACCAATCTCGGCAGATCCTTTATCCCTCAGGTTGCAGTAAAACTTGAAACCGGGCTTACGGCTGATTGCACTGGGTTTGACATCGATCCTGAAAAGGGAAATCTCATGCAAACCAGGCCTGCCTTCGGGGGAAATATCTTTGCTACAATCGCCACATACCGCCATCGTCCCCAGATCGCCACAGTACGCCACAAGGTCATGAAACCGGCAAAACGATCTGATCAGGCTAAGGGCGGCGTGATCGAATTTCCCATACCTGAAAAAGCGACAAAAATCAGGACAAAGTTCATCAAACGTTTCGAGGAGATAGAAGAAACCGTGAATCTCGCTGAGGCGGATATCATCGTTTCTGGTGGACGCGGTTTGGGCGATCCCAAGTATTTCGATCTGATTAGAGAACTTGCCAAGGTCCTTGGAGGCGCTGTGGGTTCCTCCCGCGCTGCGGTGGATGCCGGGTGGATTCCCTATTCCCACCAGGTGGGACAAACCGGAAAAACCGTATGCCCCAAACTCTACATAGCCTGTGGCATATCCGGCGCTATCCAGCACCTGGTTGGCATGAGGTCTTCGGATGTCATCGTGGCGATTAACAAGGATCCCGAAGCGCCCATTTTCAAGCTTGCCACGTTCGGGATCGTTGGGGATTTGCATGAAATCGTACCGGCTCTAACCCGGCATTTCTCAAAATCAGAATAAGCCCAGGGAAATGAAAAATGCAAAATATACAATGAAAAATCCAAAAATGAAGCCAGCATTACCTGCGTAACATTAAAAACCATTTGCATTGAATATTTCATTAAAGTTAAAATCATAATCTTTAAAGTCATTTTAAATTTAAAATTTTTCATTTTTCATTTTAAATTGATATGAAAAGAAACTCCTTTACCGGTATTCTCACGCAAATTATTCTTGGATTGATTATAATCCTGGGGATTCTCTTCCTTTTAACCCACGATATCGAAGTTTTCTTTTCCCTTTTATACAGTCCGTATTCCTTTCTCCTGATGGTTGTCATCATCCTCGAATATGTCATTTTAAAGGGCAGGGATCGTTCCCGCATCTATAAACTGGAGATTCAAAGGTTAAAGCTGAAACGTATGAAAGATGCGGATTTTCATAAAAGACTCGAAAAAGAGATTCACGAGATTCAAGCCTCCCTGGATGATTCGGAAATGCATCAGGGGATTCATGACATGTTGGATAAAATCCTCAAATCCCTTAAGGAACTCTAATGAGGAAGCGATATGTTTCCATCCAATTCCGTGGGAATTGTCGAAACAAAGATATATAATCTGCCAGAGCCTTTTTCCCTGGAATGCGGCCGCTTACTGGAACAGGCGCAGATCGCCTATGAAACCTATGGCGTATTGAACGATGACAAGTCCAATGCCATACTTGTCATTCACGCCTTATCCGGAGACGCCCATGCAGCGGGGTATCATTCTGATCAGGATCGAAAGCCGGGTTGGTGGGATTCCATGATCGGACCAGGGAAGGCTTTCGATACGGACAAATTTTACGTTGTATGCTCCAACTGCCTGGGGGGATGCATGGGAACAACAGGGCCGGGATCGTTGAAACCCGGAACAAATGCGCCTTATAGCTTGGATTTTCCCCCGTTTTCCATCACAGACATGGTTGATCTCCAAAAGCGCCTGATCGATCGCCTGGGCATTGAAAAACTCGTTACTGTTGTAGGGGGCTCCATGGGGGGAATGCAGGCGCTGGAATGGGGCATCCGGTATCCACAGAATATTTGTTCGACCATTATCATTGCATCCTCGGCTTATCTGAGTTCGCAGGCTCTTGCTTTCGACGCCGTGGGGCGCAACGCCATATTATCCGATCCCAACTGGAACAGGGGGGATTATTACGGGAAAACCACGCCTTCGAGCGGTCTTGCCATTGCGAGGATGCTGGGACATATTACGTATCTTTCCCTGGAATCCATGGAAAAGAAATTCGGAAGGGAAAAAAACAAAGACGCATCTCCTGAGGATTATTTCTCCACGCAATACCAGGTGGAGTCTTACCTGGATTACCAGGGGAGAAAATTTATCGCCCGCTTCGACGCCAATTCCTATCTTTACATCACAAAGGCAATGGATAATTACGATGCGCCGGCAAGATTCGGCTCTCTGGAAAACGCCTTTAAACATTCAGAAAATGTGAAGTTCCTGGTTACCTCCATTTCCTCCGATTGGCTTTTTCCCCCTTCCCAATCCCTCGAAATGGTAAAAGCCCTGCGAAGCGCGAATCATGATGTCACTTATTTCCAGATTCAATCTCAATACGGTCATGACGCCTTTCTGCTCGAGACCGATACCCTGACCCGTTTGATCAAGGCTTTTCTGAAACGCATCAGTGGAAAAGAATCGGATATTTCAACGCAGGAAATCTCCCTCGCCGCCCTTCCATCAAATGTCCTTATCCGATCTGATTATAGCGTCATATACGGCATGATCAAAAAGGGAAAAAAAGTCCTGGACCTTGGTTGCGGCGATGGAAGACTCCTTCGACTTCTGATGGAGCATAAGGGAGTCCGGGGATATGGAATCGAGATCAATCCGGACATGGTCGTCAAATGCGTTGAGGTCGGCATTCCTGTTGTACAGGGCGACATCGATACAAGCCTCTCCGAATATGCGGACAAAACCTTTGATTATGTCGTTCTCAACCAGACGCTTCAGGCAACGGATAATCCGGAGAAGGTTCTGAAGGAGATGCTGAGAATCGGGAAAAAGGGCGTCATCGGGTTTCCAAATTTCGGCAACTGGAAAATCAGGCTGAAGATGCTTTTTAACGGCGCCATGCCCATTTCGGAAACCCTTCCGGATAAATGGTATGAAACCCGGAATATTCATCTCTTTACGATGAGGGATTTTCGCGATATTTGCCGAAAACTCGGGGTGCGCATCCTGGATCGCCGTTATATCAGAGATCATCATATTTTTCAAAACGGTCTCTTTCCTAATCTGACATCCGATCTGTGCATCTTTGTATTGGAAGGATTTTAACGTGAATGCGGATTGGGGAGTGCGGAATGCGGGATCATAATAAATGTATGGAAATGAAAACAGGAGGTGAGTTAAATGCCGCAGGATGACCAGTGGGTTCCCCTGTTACTGCCATCGGAAATTCGCCGGATGGACAGGGAATCCCTGATTCGTGAAATCAGGGAGATCAAAGCCCAATACAAGGAAAAGATGGCGATTCTGGCGCATCATTACCAGAAAGATGAAATCGTCGAGTTGGCGGATAAAAGGGGGGATTCCCTGGAGCTGGCTCGCTATTCCGCCAGATTGAAAAAGGCAAAATATATCATATTCTGCGGAGTCGCATTCATGGTGGAAGCCGCAGCCATTTTGTGCCGGGAAGATCAGAAAGTTTACTTTCCCGCTCCTGATGCAGGCTGTCCCCTTGCCGATATGGCGGAGGAGGGAGATGTCAAGAGAGCGTGGGGAGAACTCTCGCGTATCCTGGATGTAGGAAAGATCATCCCCATAACTTATGTCAATTCCCCCACGGAACTCAAGGCGTTTTGCGGAGAACGCGGGGGCATCGTATGCACGTCTTCCAATGCGGATAAAATCATGGAATGGGCGTTCCAGAAAGGTGAAAAAATCCTGTTCATGCCCGATGAAAATCTGGGCAGAAACACGTGCAACGCCCTGGGAATGCAAAGGGAAGAGGTCATTGTATGGAATCCCCAGCTTGATGGCGGCGGTTGCGATAAAGACGCTGTCCGGAAGGCAAAGGCAATCCTCTGGAAAGGCTTTTGCCACGTTCATCTCAATTTTACGGCGCAGCAGGTGAAAATGGCAAGAGAGAATTATCCCGGATGCAGGATCATCGTTCACCCGGAATGCCAGGAAGATGTCGTAAATTTATCTGATGCAGCCGGTTCCACCTCCAGGATCATTCAATATGTGGAAGAATCGCCGCCGGAAAGCGCCATTGTCATAGGGACGGAATCGAATCTGGTGAAAAGACTGGCAAAGGAACATCCGGATAAAACCATTGTGGAATTGTCCCACTCGGAATGTCCGGACATGGCGCGGGTGACTCTCAGAAATCTTCATTTTGTCATGAAATATCTCGGGGATTTCAATGTTGTGGAAGTGGAAGAACCGATAGCGAGTCATGCCCGCCTCGCCCTGGAACGCATGCTGGAAGTGAAATGAATTTCAGGATAATCTTTTCGATGGGAAAGAAAATGAGATGCATTTTTGTAATCCGAGCAGGCAAATCCTCTTATGGGTCTTTTTCTCGATATCTCTAACTGTCGCCGGTATAGAGGCGATTATCGACAATGACGACCCTTCCGTTATGGTTGACGGTTCATGGACTACCTCCACGGCTGATTGTTATGGAGATAACAAGCTGATCAATGACAAGGGCGATGGCTCGGAAACCGTAACCTGGAAGGCGTCCCTTGCCTCAGGATGGTATGTGATTTATTTCCGTATGAATTCCAATACGACCTATGCCACCGACGCCTCTTATACCATCATTCACAGGGATGGAACGGATAATCTGATTGTAGATCAACAGCGCGGTTCATCCGGATGGTATGTGCTCGCAGGCGCTTATTATTTCGATTCGGAAGCGACTGTGATTCTCTCCGATAACTTTACCGGTGGCGACTGCGTTGTTGCGGACGCGATCCGCTTTTGGTCTGTTTTCTCCTTTGTCCAGATGTCTGATTCTCATATCGGATACACCGAGGGGAACTATGATACAACGAATGTTGCCAATGAATTGAAAACCCTGGGAAAGGTGTCCATGGCAACTTACGGTTTTGAATCTCCGCCTCCTTCCTTTGCCATTCATTCCGGAGATTTCACGGAATACGGGCAGGAATACTGGACTCTTCTTATGAACATTTTCTCTGACATGCCGTTTCCGATTTATTTTGTGCAGGGCAACCATGATTCCACATGGAGTTCCTGCAAGGAAAGGATACGGGAAAAATATGGCTCCACTCCCTATGCCTTTGATCATTATGATCGCGGAGAAAGGTTCCATTTTGCCTGTTTGAATTCGCCGATCATCCAGAGTCCCCGGGCGGGTTTTGC
>JAFGFK010000178.1 GCA_016931135.1 Candidatus Sumerlaeota bacterium
CTTCCAAAGATGCCATCGAAGTTATGTCCCATTCGCCATGGACAGACATTCGATATACCAAAACCATGGCGACGAATGTAAAGAAAGAGAAGGAAACGTATGAACATCTACGTAGGAAATCTGTCTTATCAGATGAATGAGAGCGATCTCAAAACCATGTTTGAGGCTTATGGTACCGTTGATGCGGCAAGGATCGTAACGGATCGCGACACCGGACGTTCCAAGGGCTTCGGCTTTGTCGAAATGCCCGATCAGGAGCAGGCTGAGAGCGCCATCAAGGGATTGCATGAGAAGGAAATGAACGGAAGAAACCTCACGGTCAATGAAGCGCGCCCCAAACCCGAGCGACGTGAGCCGAGCGGCAGCGGCGGTTTCAACCGCAACCGCAACCGTTACTGATCATTCCCTGAAACAGCAGGAACCGTCCTCTTTAGCAAAAGCTGCGGAGGACGCCAATAGCTAATGATGCCGGGAGAGGATATTCCTCTTCCGGCTTTTTTTTGCAGGATGACCCCAAAAATTTGAAAATCCGGGCAAACAAGCACCCGGTTCACTTGATTCCGGAATTTTCACCCGCAAAAGACGAACCACGAGAAACGGCATCCGGCCTGTTCAGGTTTTGCTGTGCCAGGATGAGTTTTTCCGAAAAACCCCCTTTTTTGAGGGCCGATGTCCAGCGCCTCATGATAATCCACCCCCCGAAGCGCACCAGGTGGTTTCTCCAGGAACGGTACCACCTCTGCCAGCTGAGCCCGATATTGAAGATAGAAATAAACATGGCGGGAAACAATATGACATTCAACGCCACGTAAAACATGTTCCGGAAACGATAGAAACGCCCCATGATTTTACGAATCGCCGAATGCATGTCCTCCGATGTCATGGGTTTGTCAGGAATAAACAGAGGGAAATTACCGTCATAGTATTCCCACCCGATGCAATCCAGAGGGAATATACGGTTCTGCGAGGCAAGACGGCGGCTCAGGTCTGTTCCCGGAAGGGGGACAGGCAAAAGGACCTGGATGGTGTCAAGCCTTGCATTCTTGATAAACCTTCGGAAACGCCTGACGCGTTCCTTCGCAGATAACTGCACGCTTGGTCCATCCTTCAGGGGATATCCGAAAATGAACATGCCATGCACCAGGAATCCGGCTTTGTGATACTCCCGCGTCAGGGCGATCATGTCTTCCGGCTTTACCCTCTTGTTCATGGCTGTGAGTTCTTCCGCAATGGGCGATTCATAACCGATGCAGACATTACTGACCCCCGCTTTAAGCATGGCTTGAAGAAGTTTAGCGTCCTTTGCACAGTCCAGACGAATCTGCACGGTAATGTCCAGCTTGACGCCGACTGCCTTCTGATAATCCGCCAGCATACTGCAGAGATGCATCGCTTCCTCGCGCTTGTTCCCGAACAAATCATCCACGATAAAGAAACACCGGGCGTTGCGGGTCTCAAAAAGCGCTGCTATCTGCTCCACTACCCGTTCAACCGATGAGGGGCGGGGTTTGCCCTTCACTGTACAGAATTCGCAGTTCATACCGCAGCCGCGTATCCAGCTGATCGGGTATATGCTGATTTTTGCATAACGGACAAGGTCGAAATCGGGAAGAGGAAGCCGGTCAAAGTCGGTAATAGGGGGACGCTCTGCAGTCTGGATCAACTTCTCCCCCTGCATGAAGGCAATCCCGGCAACATTCTCCGGTTCCCGTTCCTCCCGGATCGCTTCAAGCAATTCCTGGATGGTATCTTCACCTTCCCCGATAACCACAAAATCGATGCCATTCTCGAGCGCATCGCGGATATTGTCCCCTATGAAATGCTGCCCCCCTGCAATCGTGATGACGCCCATTCCCTTGTATAATCGCGCCAGTTCATAGATCCTGGGGATGGTGCTGGAAAGGCCGCCGTAAAACCCGAGAACATCGGCATGCCGGATGGTCTGTAATGTCTTGTGATCGGGCAAACCTGTATATTCCCTGGGTCCGAATTTCCTGTAGTTGTTCTCATCAATGACTTCGACATCCCAGCCGCCCATCCGGCTGATGACTGTTGCCACGCCCAAAGGACCCAGGGCTGTTGTTTTGCAGGCGATCCTGGAATAAATATTAAAGGCAGGATATGCCGGATCAATCATCCTGAAACGAAACCGGGAGGTATTGGTTATCATTATATTTCCTTAATCAGAACCTGATAAATATAAATATGGATAGCCTGTCAAAAGAAAGGAAATCAATAGAAAAAGGTAACCGGAAACCTTGTCGGACATAGTCATGCTCCAGGCGTTACGAGAAAGATTCATCGTATATTTATCATTTTAAACCGGGTTGCGGATTTGCCGCGCCGGATTTGTATCAGACAAAGATCGGATTGCTCCACGCCTCGTGTCCGATCTCGTCCGTGATACGGATTCTTATATACTTCACATTGTTCTTATCCGGAATGGAGAAAACGTGTTCCGTGAGGAAGTTTGGCTCATGAACGAGAACCGTTTCTCCCCGCATGGGATTGGAAACAAGGTCCATGCGTTTCACGGGCGAGGTCTTGATATGGATTTTTCTTTCCTCCATTTGCAAATCGTAAAAGGAAGGTCCGATCGAGGCGTAAAAATGTCCTTTTTCAAGAGCCTGACGAATGTCTGTGGGAGTTTTCGACGCCGCCTTTACCATCACCCAGCCCTTGGCGTGATCCTTGTAATACCGGTGCGTATCGTCCACAGCCAAACCCCAGATTTTGAAACCGCGCGACAAAAGGTCATCCCATTGAACCTCGGAAAATCCCCTGGCAATTTCCATGTCACATCCCGTATTATATACCTCGAGCCCCATGAGATCACCCGCGACATCCTTGAGGTCAAACCAGGTGACGCCATTCCATGAGGGATGGGCGATTACGGCAAGTCCCCCCTGGGAGCGGACCATATCGATGAGGTCCCGGATAGTATATTGGGGAGTTTTCTCGCGATCGAACTTCGCGTCAGGATGGACATCGATTCCCACAACATGATAATCTCCAACCTGGGTATTTCCACCATTAACCTCTACTCCGGGCAAAAATACAAGATTGCCGGGCGCATCCTGGGGTTTGGGCGTGACTTTCCAGTGATCCGTCAGGCAAATAAAATCATAACCTTTATCCTCATAAGCGAGCATGACTCTCTGGGGAGAAATCCATCCGTCGCTTTCCGTGGAATGAACATGAAGAATACCCTTCAACCATTGACCCTTTTCGGGAAAAATAGATTTCATAAGGTTTATCCTTTCCTGCAAAAGAATTTATGAAGAAAAACTAATTCAGGGGAATGAAAGTTCAAGCATTTTATGGGAAAAACTTAATATTATACCTGTCATATTACCCGTATTGCTTTTTTCACTTGACACGATGGGGCAGCCTTATATAAAAAGATAGATATATATCTGTTCAAAAAGGAGGTGATAAAACTTTTTAAAACGGTTGATAATTTGATAATTTACGAAAGGAGCGATAAAAAAATGAAGAAAACTTTATTACTCTTGAGTTTGTTTCTGATTCTTTCATCGGTTTCCCTTGGCGCGTTGATGGTTGATTATCAACTTACCAGTGGATCCAAGGCGACTGTTTATGATCTGGGAGACGCGACATTAAGTCTTCACGCCTCTGCGACCGACCTTCTCAACGGAAATACAGGAACCGTTACAGCTGGCGGGTTCCATTTCGCAACTGTAGGAGATATATCAAATCTTACTAATGGAACTTGGGATACTAATGGCTTAACTGTTATCGCTGCTGATAATGCGTATCCTGGAACCAGTTTACAGGGTGAATGGACCATTTCTCCAGCCAAAGATATCATGGGGATCATCGTCTTTTCGGGTCATGACAATGTCGGGAGAGGTTGGATCAATTTCAAAGTGGAAGTTGATACAGGAACTGGTTACGCGCTTCTCATCGATGAAGCCAAAACCGGGGATTATGGACAAGTTCAACCTTCCTCAACAACAATGGTGGGATATGTTCGCATTTATAACGATACGGGCGGAAGCATCGCATACGCGGTAAGCAAGCTGCGCATCACATTCTATCCTGTTTCTCATAACTCCACAAATTTCTTCCAGAAATACGATGATCTGCATCCCCCTGCGCCCAACAATTATCCTCAACAGGGAACTGTTTTGAAAGAAATCGATGTAATCGAATCTACATCAGTCAACGATTGGTTTCTCTTCTAAAATCTAATTTGCAAGAATTCGTATTCAATGAAAAAGCGGGCGATGGGTTGAAATCGCCCGCTTTTTTTATTCTTCGATGCCAGGATTGATTATGATCCTATCTTGTCCTTTGGCGGGACATCGTATTTGCCGTTTCCATCGAAATC
>JAFGFK010000179.1 GCA_016931135.1 Candidatus Sumerlaeota bacterium
ACCTTTTCATCGGAAAGGTCATTGATCGCCTTTTTAGCTTCCTTTTTAAGCGTTATATTTTGCATTTTTTAATTTTCCTTTTCCTTATTAACAAATATTATAAATTATGTACTATGGGAATATACCCTTTTTACATGGCAAAGTAAAGCAATTTTTATCAGAAATCACAAATGATATTGATTTATACCAATATAAACATTTAAGGTCTTTTCATTAAATTATGGAGGGGATAGATATATGGATGACATATGTCCGATTTGTGGTATTACTGAATGTAAGAAAATCGATCAACCAGTTGGTAGTGGTAAAACCAGATATGAGTGCAAAAATTGTGGAAAATTCTTTTTTGATGAGAGTTTAGAAGCCGCAATAAATAATAAACCTGATCTTGACCAAAAGAAAATATCTCTCCTAAGTCACACAATATGGAAGATGCAAGGAAAAGGAAGAGAGCCAGAATTAAACTTCGGCTTTTACAAATCCATTTTAGATAATGCAAAACTTCCAAATCCCGCGGAACAAGCTGATAATGCAATATTATATTTGGGAGGTATTTCTAAATATCCAGCTGAATTTCAACCGATTATATTTGATCATTTTTATGCGAAGATAGGAGCCTTATTTAATCGGGCATCGATACATTATATATTACAATCATTATCAAATAAAAATCTGATAGAAATAAAGACTAACAAGGGAAACATAAACTTAAATGATACTTCAAAATGTGATTTATATTCTAATCTTGAGGTAAGACTTAGCTTTGAAGGATGGGAAAAATATGAGGAATTAAGAAAAGGTATTTCTGAAAGTAAAAAAGCCTTTATGGCAATGCCTTTTGGAGGAAAATATAAGGATGATGTGAGGGCAGCTTATGAATCCTTCCAAAATGCAGTATCTGAAACCGGTTTTGATCTTTCAAATCCCCTTTTGGAAGAACCTGAAGCAGGTTTGATTGATGATCGCCTTCGCGTTGAGGTTCGCCTTGCAAAGTTCCTCGTGGCTGATCTTACGGGAAATAATCGTGGGGTATATTGGGAATCAGGATTTGCCGAAGGGCTTGGAAAAAAGGTTATCTACACTTGTGAAAAAGATTATTTCAACAGTGGAGAAATTCATTTTGATACCAATCATTTACAAACCGTTCTATGGGAGAAAGATAAATTACATGATGCGTCTCAACAATTAAAGGCAATAATTAGAAATACCTTCCCAGGCGATGCTAAAATGGAATAGTAATTATAATATAGTGTGTAGATTGGAAGGTGATATTCAAAAGAGCATGCTCTTTTGAATGCAGAGGGGGCTGGATTAAAAATCCATTTGGATTTTTGATACAGCCACAAAAGTAGGGTGAAGGGGCTCGTTCGCCCCTTCCAGGGGTTTGGGGGCAGAGCCCCCAATATCTGGTTTGTCTATTTTAATACCGCTATTCCCCGATCGATTTCTCTACTTTATCCAGAGGAGAGATATAGGTGCGGTGGATCATCCAGCTCTTCATCCACTCCGCATCCATCACGCCCGGATATTGTTTCTCCAGTTCCGCGCTTTTTTGCAGAATTTCTTCGATTGTCTTCTGCGCGCTTGCAATTTTATCATTGAGTTCCCGCTTTCCGGATTCATCTTTGACGCCCTCCTCCGCTGTTTTTGCAATCTCCATGATCTCTCTTCTCGAAGGGGCGAAGAAAATCAGAAAATCAAAGCAGGCGTTCAGTTTTTGAACGCGATAGGAATACACAGCATCATCTGATGCGATTTGCAGGCATCTTTTCAACATCCCGGATAGTTCTTTAAGGAATTTCATATCTCCTTCATCCGCTTCGCCGCGGCTCGCGCGATAACATTTATCGAGATTCCTGTTATCCCCAAGCATAAGGAAAAATTCCGCAATCAAGGACGCAGCCTTTTCTCCGAAATAATGTACTGCATAATCCCGAATCTCGGAAACAGGGTCTCTCTTCGGATGATAATATGGATAAATGCCCCCCATCCTCACGTTGAAGGCATTATTCCACCATAAGCCGAAGGGGAATTCCAGAACAAACGCACCGCTCACACCCTGCTCGAGGTAAAATTCAGTATCATATTTCAGCGCATGAATGAAAGGGGGTCCGAAAAACGGCTGATGCGAGTTTGCCGCATAATACGAGCATATCCAGAACTCCCTGAAACACGATTTCCAAACCAGCAGATTCGAACGCCGTTCGTAATCGGCATCGTTGTAACTTGTTTTGTGGTTTCTTCCCCAGTGGGCGTAAACCCCGATCAGTTTATCATTGGGAGTTATCTTCACAGGCGTTTTTTCCAGAAGTCCGTAACCGGGAACAACATCCACAGTAATCTCAGGGTTGATACGTTCGATACGAGCGATTAATTTATTGAAAAGAGCGATGATCAGATCGCTCGATCCCGACTCCCTGCATTTTTCGCATTCGCAGGCAACAGCGCCATCAGCTGGAAGAATATCGAGCCGTTTAATCTGCGGATATTTTTTTACAAACATTTCCACGTTTTTCATGAACTGTTCGCAAGCCTCCGGATTGCTTAAACAGAAAGTGACTGCGGGAAATACGGTATCCCGCGATTGGCGATTTCCGTCCCTGTAACCGTACCATTCCGGATGATCTTTGAAATACTTTGATGCTGGAAGAAAATATGGAAACGCATGACCTGGTCCATGCAGATTCAGCCCCCTTTTTTCCATGGCTTCGAAAATCCCCTTATCATTCATAAGCTCCAGGTCGGATTCGATCCTGTCGAATACGCATTGCCAGCTCAGGCAGTTGAAACGGTTCTTTGCCGCCCAGTCGATTTGCGGAATGAGCCGTTCCGGGATGATTTCGAATGCAAAGCCCGATACCCAGTAGATGCGGTCTTTTATTTTTGCCGCTTCCGACCATGCGCCTTCAGGTAAATCCAGATTCTGTTTTTGATGGATAAGCTCCGGATCAAGAGGATCAAGATTTGGATGATACCAACGGCATCCCAGTTTTTCCAGAAAATCATATACACCGTAAAGAACGCCTCGGGGATTTTCTCCGAGAATGGCGATAATCCTGTTGGAAACGAGGATGGAGTATCCGTCAAAACCTTCTGCCGGCGCTGGAAGATCGTTGATGAATCTTGTGTCTTTTCGAAGTCCGATATATATGATCAGGTCGTTTTCATTTTCATCTGCATAAGATAATGTGGTTCCTGTGATTTTATGGATGTATTTACATATCTCCTCACAGGCGAATTTTTCAATATCTCCCGCATCCACGGGAACCCGGATTTTCCAATGAGTTTTCCCATTTTTGAAAAGGAGAATCATTTTTTGAGATGCGTTCATTATTCCCGCCTTTCGAAATCTCGTTAATGAGAAGGAACATAGAATGCGTTTCATATAGAATATATGATTTCAAGTGATATTATTCCGTCTTCAAACCACGAAAAGACTCATCAGATTCTATTATTAAAGAAAAAGAAACAGATTCTTATCGTGGTTTATATCCGAAAGGCTTTCCGGGTAATCGTATCGCTTTAATTATATTAACCACGAATTTGCAGGATAATCCCCACGAATCAGAGAGGATTTTATCTCTTCCTCACCCCCTTGGTGAACTTCGAGGCTTCGGTGCAAATAAAGAACATATAAAAAAATCCTTGATTTGAACTTAGGAAATATCCCCTTTATTATATCTTTTTCCGGGATTGATCGTGATGAAAAAAAGAATTCAGAAAAGCCGGATGCGCTTTTATGGAGCGGGAACGTGAACTGGGATGTGATTATCATCGGGGGAGGGGCGGCTGGAATGATGGCAGCGGCGACGGCTGCTCAACGTGGAAAAAAAGTCCTGGTTCTCGAAAGAAACGAAAAACCAGGCAAAAAACTCTTCATCTCCGGAAAGGGGCGCTGCAACATCACCAATGATGCGGACATCAAAACCTTCCAGGATCATATCCCGCGCAATCCAAAGTTCCTTTACAGCGCATTTCACGCCCTTTCCAATAAAGAGCTCATGGACTTTTTCGAGAAAAGGGGAGTTCCTTTGAAGGTGGAAAGAGGCGGCAGGGTTTTTCCCGCTTCCGATAAATCCAGCGACATCATTAAAGTATTTGTTCAAGAGATGAAAGAGCATGACGTTGAAATCCGTTTCAACGAACGCGCCCGGGAAATCATTGTGAAACAAAACCGCATCGAGGGCGTTCGAACCTTTCAGGGAAACGAGTATTCATGCGATAAGCTAATTCTTGCAACGGGAGGGCTTTCCTATCCCATGACCGGTTCTACAGGCGACGGATTTGACATGGCGCGAAAACTGGGGCATCATGTTACAGATATGGAACCGTCCCTTGTTCCGATTGAAATAAAAGAGAAATGGGTGAAGGACCTTCAGGGCTTATCCCTGAAAAATGTCTCGCTTGCCATTTTGCATCAGGAGAAAAAGGTTTATGAAGATATGGGCGAGATGCTGTTTGCGCATTTCGGCGTTTCGGGTCCACTCGTTCTCACACTGAGCAGTTACATAAAAGATTATCTGAAACAGAAGAAAGAGACGTTATTATCCCTGGATTTGAAACCAGCCCTTTCATCTGATGTTCTTGATAAGAGAATCCAGCGGGATTTCGCCCTGTATTCAAAAAGAGAATTGAAAAACGCGTTTTTCGATCTGCTTCCCAGAAGAATGATTCCTGTAATCGTTTCCTTATCCGGAATGGATGGGGATAAATATGTTCATCAGATAACTAAAGAGGAGAGAAAAAATCTCATTACGATTCTGAAGAATTGCCGGATGACTGTAAAGGGTTTGCGTCCGATCGATGAGGCGATCGTCACTTCCGGCGGAGTTTCCACAAAGGAGATCAATCCATCCACCATGGAATCCAAACTGGTAAAGGGATTATATTTTGCCGGAGAGATTATAGACATCGAAGGTCTCACCGGCGGCTATAACCTCCAGATCGCCTTTTCCACCGGCTTTCTCGCCGGAAAAAGCGTTTAGACGATCTCATTTATCATAAGCATAACCTTTTTTGGGGTTGTTACCATAGACATTTGAATTAAGCCCAAGTTCCGCAGTTTGAAATTGAAAAGCATTTATTTTGATCAAAAATAGTTCTTCCACTTTCAAAAAATCCTCTATTTTCCGCATTCTTTCCAATATCAAATCATGAAAAAAAAGCGTAGCGCCGAACGCCCCCTTGCAATCAGAAGAAATTATGATAAATATTCATATTATTTTGTTAGAGTAGGTTGGGAAAATATCCCCGAGCAGTTGTCCGGCAAATCCGTTTCCGGGAATGTTCAACTGGATGAAGAAAAGTCAACTTGGCAACGCCACGCAGAAGTTGATAGAGGAATTAAGAACGGTTCATTCCCTGGATGTGGTTCTTATGGCAAAGAATGAAACCGAGCTCCGTTTGAGAATTGTAAGTACGTCGGAGGATCGGGTGAGGGAATTGCTTCATTGTCTAAAATTAAAACTGCCAAACAGACCCAAATTTATCCAAAATGTAGCGTCGAAAACAAGAATAAATTCAGCAACGGCGACAATATAACCATGTTATACAATTGATTTTTTTAAAGTTAATCCATTTTTTAGATGTTCTTAGTTTTTGCTATTTGTGATATTACCATACGAATCGTTCATTTTTTGGGGATCATAAGGAATCAGGTATTTTTGTTGCGTTTCATCATAATGATAGACACCGGGATGCCAACTTGCATCCATAGATGTGGGAACTCCATTCCATTTCTCATGAGTATACTTGTTAAATAAATCATAACGTTTAAGATAAGTTTGGAAATATATTTCTTTTGCATCGTAAAATAAACTGATATCCCCCTTCCAGTACAAATCGACTTTGGGATACTCCGGATCATCAGTCGATATTTCTTTTATATACCAACTTGCGTCCCAACCGGCATCAATATGACCGATACAACTCGGCCAATCCTTTTGAAATTCCATCCAAGCCAATGCATTATTCCATTTCATCGATGTTCCACCCGTAGAAAAACCCATTCTTTCAAAATGATCTATGTCTTGATTGATACATTGATGCATAAATGAATCCGCCATATTATCATCGCCCGGTGGATCAAACCTTGTATCAAGCGGATAATACGGATAATACATCCAAGAGAAAGAAATAAAACGTTTACTAATGCCATCTATTGCATGTTTCATATTGCAAAGAATTCGCGGTTGGTATGTATTATCCTCAGGAGATCTATGGATGATCTTATCTCCCCACATGATTGGAGTGATATCTTGTCCCAAAGTTTGATCCCAAAAAGATAAATCATATTGCAGCATTTCTCCGAGATCTTTTCCCAATTCAATGGAACGTCCATCCAATTGCGTATTTCTCAATTCATCGCGATTGAGATGCACATATTTAAGATCTACCCCATTATCCTGCAAAACGTTTTTTAAAGTGTTAATATGAAATTCACGAAAATTTCGGCATTCGGATGATGCCATACAATAATCGGTATTTCCAATAGATTGATTCCAACTCGCCAGATAAATAATATCTGTTTGTGTTATCTTGCCTTGATCTCGCGATATCTTGTATGTCTGATGTTCGTCTACTTTTATATTTTGCAGTATTTCAAAATCCCAAGCCTCATTTCCCATATCATTCATTTTATAAGAGGTTGATCCGTTTTGAGTTTCTAATACGAATGAATCAGAGGATACATATCCATAGGGATCATATACCAACTTAAGATCCTTATTATCCTTAAATCCTGTTTCTATCCTAAAATTATTAAAATATGTATATCCATAAGCATTACCCGCTTCAATTTCATAATCCCATAGATACGCCTCAAATTCTTTTGAATGTCCTGTATTGATAATCATTACCTGTTCATGCCAACCTGTATCTATTTTACTTCCTATATAGGGCCAGGTATTTCGATAATAATAGTGACAATTTTCGAGATTATTGCCATTTTCATCCTTAAATATCACCATAATATGAGGATGTCCATTATATTGACCAGAAACCCTTTCCATCTTTATATCAACGCCGATTCTCAGGGTTTGCCAAGGAAGACATTTAAACTTATTAACATGATGAATTCTCGAAAAGGTACTATTAGAATTGTTAGGATCAGTGATTGGAAATTTGCTGACATCAAATCTTATCACCATTTCGTATGGACTTTGACTAAAGTCAACATTACGACTGTGACTGACATCCCACAGGTCCCATTGATCGGGTTTGCCATAATTGATGGGCGTTGGCGTTGGCGTTGCTGAAGAGGTTGGTATGGGCGTTGCTGTTGGCGTTGGATATTCAAACCCTCCATTTTCCGCGTAACTTCTGGATTCTAGCCTGATATCGTCGAAGGAACAATCAATTCCTTCGTCTCCCCCAACGCATTTGGCATAAACCTTTATCGTAGTATCTCCTTTTAGATAATAATATTTTTTGATGGTATACCAAGAATTTTCAGAGTCGGGATTATCTTGATAATAGCAAGTTACGATCTGATCGGAAGAATCAAGAAGAACAATATCCGCAACGCTTGGATATTTTTGATATGCCTTTGCTGTTAACATATATTCACGATATTTTTCAGAAGCGTTGGAAAAGGAGATTGTCTGTTTAATTCCCAATGCGCTGCTTCCGAAGTTCATGCTAACACAATCATTTGCGAAAGTGATATCATTCCCCCAAGTTCCGTTGTAAGCGTCCCAACGAGCCGCCTTTTGAGGATTGCCTTGATCAACATGGGAAAAGGCTGAATTTTTGATATAATTAGTTTTGAAAACATAAATGGCGTCGAACTTGGCGTCTCCGCCGTTTCCTCCTTTCTTTTCCACTTCGCATTCCACCAAGAGGGAATCGTTGTTTCCCGTGTCCAAGACTTCCGTTTCCGAACGAAACCAATTTGACTCTTTATCTGTAACATGGGATCCCGTTTTGGTTTCTATAGGAATACTGTCATTAATCAGGGTCGTCTTAATTCGTGATTCAACATCCCCATTGGTATCCGTGGGTTGGACTTTCATATGTCCCCTGACAAAATATTCCGTGTATTTATGCAAATTCGTATCATCAATGTTTATGGATTGTGTAATCTTTGAAAGCGATTGTGTTTCAGCCGATAATTCTGCGCAACCCCTCTTGAAAACGCTGTATTCCGTATCAAAGTAACAATCTCCGCTTTCGTTCCAGTATTGCAAATCATTGTTAATTGATGGCGTAATATCTTCTTCAAAATTACCATTTTTCAAGAGAGGCTTGAATTTATCCTTGTTTTCAACAAGTTCCAGGGTTCTGGCTTCCATATCTTTTGAAACCGCTTTCACATCGTCAAACCAAGCCTCCCCGCGTCCATCCATTAAGAGCCATAATCTTATAACTATAAATTCATCCTCATCCGGAAGAGATGAGGACGGTGTGGAATAATTAATCTCAAGATCTCTCCAATCGCTTATATCAGTTCCAACTGATCGGCAATATATAATATCTCCCTCGTTACATTGTCCATCTAATTTGCATATTCTCATCATGACATTGGTTGAATGGTAGAGTCTATGCTTTACTTTGCAGGAGAACTTATAATCCATATCAGGCAGGCAGTAAATATCCTGAAAAACGCCGGATATTCCGAAAGAAGCGCGATTGATATAAAAGGATTCGTTTTGTAATGAAACGCCCGATCCGATAGTTATCCAGGGCGATAGTCCCGATTCGTGAAAATCCGGATTCCGAACAAGATTTTCCAATTGTAGATGAAATCCGTCCAGAAACAGATTTCCG
>JAFGFK010000180.1 GCA_016931135.1 Candidatus Sumerlaeota bacterium
GCAAAACCATTGGCGCCACTAGCTCCGACAGCATAAGCCGGGAAATCATTGTTATCCACATAATAGGCTTCCAGACCGGTTGCCAGTGAGCGCTGGTCAGCCTTGACGCGGGAGACCTTTGATCTGACCTGAGCCTCCAGGAAGTTCGGTACTGCGATCGCGGCCAAGATGGCGATGATGGCGACAACGATCAACAGCTCGATAAGGGTAAAGCCCTTAATTCTCTTCATACTTATCCCTCCTTTCAATTAAAAAAATGACGGATTTATATCTATCCGCAATAAAATATTGCTTTATATCTATGAAATATCCTGTCTTGTGTCAAGTACTTTTTTATCCTTTATATATGACTTAAAATATGTACAACAACGGCAATGATGACAAGAGCGCCGATCAGCTTGATCCAACGCCGCAAAGTCGCCCTGAGAATCTTTCCGGCTTCATTATGATCATTCAATCCAAAGACGACTGCTACAACAAGGGATAGATAGAGGATCGAGAATATGTGTAGAAAGCCTGCGCTCATGGTTCTAAATGTTTACTCCCTCAGGACTTCTTATCTTTAGTTTTATAACGATCATAAAAATTTGTCACGGCAAAATAGTTCATGGCGCCGGAAACGAGGAGATACATGGACGCCTGGTCAAAAAGAGCTTTGGGGGGATAACCCGCAAAAAAGACAACAAGGGGGCTTGGGATTAATCCCTGCGCTTTCATATTGGCGCTCCAAAGTGAGGCGCCAAAACTGAGAAAACCGCTCAAACCATTCCCGAGTTGTATGATGAAGGTCAAAAAGCTGATGATCCCCCCCCCGCTGGCATCGAGAACCGGCGGCGTAACGCCGCCGGTAAAAACCAATCCCAGGAAAAAGGTGCCTTCTATGATGACAAAAAGAACCAGCGCCCTGATCCGGCAGCCCCGCATGAAAAAACCAAAACCGGGGATCATCCAGCTGCCCACCGCCTCCAAGATCAGTTTTCCGTTCAAGAAAAATCCCTTCGATCGTTTTGATTTTCAAGTCTATAAACCGCTATTTCCCCTAAGCGAGAAAAATGGCGGTGTCAATCGAAATTATGGCGCGCCAGGAGGGAGTCGAACCCCCGACCTGCGGATTAGAAGTCCGCTGCTCTATCCAACTGAGCTACTGGCGCGCATAAATATTATTCCTGATAGTTTATCTCTCTGAAACATATAAAATATGATCTGCTATCATCCGTTTCCCCTCTCCATGTCAAGGGCATAATCACTGTATTTTATCCTTGAGAGTATTATGTTCCTGGGGTTTTTTATTTATCATCAGTATGGAAAATGGTGAAAAAATGATCGAAATCAAAAAGAATTCAATCATAACGATCCGAATCGAGGCGCTGTCTTACGGCGGCAGGGGTATAGGGAAATACAATGGCATTGTGGTATTTGTATCCCATACTGTCCCCGGCGATATCGTTAAAGTCAATGTGACAAAAAGAAAAGAGAGTTACCTGGAAGCGGATCTGCTGGAAATAGAGGAACCCTCCCCGATTCGCATTCCGGCGCCGTGTCCCCTTTTCGGGGTGTGCGGGGGATGCAACTGGCAAAATATACCTTACGAAAAACAGGTGGTTTACAAGGAAGAAATCGCCCGTTCCCTCGTAGAGCATATTGGCAAACAAACGTCCTTTGTTCTTCATCCTGTTATCTCTTCCCCACTCGCCTGGAAATATCGAAACAAGGTTGATTTCACGTTTGGTAAAAATCCCGAGGGAAACCTGATTCTGGGATTTCACAAACCGGGCATCTATCACGAGATACTGGATGTGAAGGAATGTCTTTTACATCCGGAAATATTCAATGATCTTATGAACGAGATGAAGGATTTCTGCCGTGAAAAGGGGCTTACGCCCTATGATCCCCGGGATCACTGCGGGAATGTGCGGCATTTTATATTACGATGCAGCGGAAACGATCATCCGGAAGGGAAAAAGGGGGTGATCGCAATCCTTTTGACCGCGCAAGAGGAATTGCCGGGAAGGGACGAGTTGGTTGATCGGTTGAGAAGCCGCTGTCCCGCTCTTACGGGTTTCATTCATGGATTGAATGAAGGCAAGGCGGACATAGCCCGGATGGACAAGCCCATCCATGTATGGGGAGACGATTATCTGCATGACCGTCTGGATCGAATATCGTTTCGTTTATCCGCATTATCCTTTTTCCAAACCAATACCAGGGCTGCGGAACCGCTCTATGAAACGACGCGGAGATTTCTATCCCTCACGGGTAAAGAAAATCTTCTCGACGCATACTGCGGGGTGGGCTCCATAGGAATATATTGCGCCCATCAGGCAAAGCGAGTATATGGGATCGAAATCCTGAGGGAAGCCGTATGGGACGCCAGAAAAAACGCCGCAATGAATCGCCTGGATAATTGCCTTTTCCTGTGTGGGGAATTCAGAAAAACCCTTCCCATCCTGCTTAACAGAATCCGCGATGGAATTCAACGCGTGGTCATGGACCCCCCCCGGGGCGGTTTGGACAAAAAGTCATTGCGGAGTATCATTGAATTGCGCGCGCCAGTTCTTGCGTATGTATCCTGCAATCCCACGACATTTGCCCGCGATGCCGAGATATTGTTTCATGGGGGGTACCGGATCACGGATATACAACCCGTTGACATGTTTCCGCATACCTATCACATCGAAATGGTATCGCGTTTTGAGATGGAAAAGCCTTTCTGATACTTCATTATCAGGAATCCCGCCAAGAGCCTGATGATCGGGACGTCAGATCGTAAAATGATCCTGAACCAGAGGGAAAGATGCGGAAAGCGACGACGTAATGGTGCGAAGATAGGGAACGAAGACACGGACAATTTGCGGATCAAAGGATTTTCCCTGTTCCGAGAGGACTTCCGCGATGGCTTCATTGGGCGGCATGGGAGTGGAATAAGGTCTGAGAGAGGTCATGGCGTCATAGCTGTCCGCCACTTTGAGGATGCGGGAGCCCAGGGGTATCTGGTCGCCTGAAAGTCCCTGGGGATAGCCAGGAAAGACGCCTTCGGCGCGTCCATCCCATCTTTCATGATGGCAGTATATGATTTCCCGCACTTCTTTCAGGTGATCGGTGCCTTTCAGCAAATCCACCCCCATGGCAGGGTGGGTTTTCACTATCTCATATTCCCTGTTCGTGAGATGGGACGTACTGCGCAGGATTTCGGCGCTGATGGAAATTTTGCCGATATCGTGAATAAGAGCGGCGAGGCTCATGGTTTCGAGAAAATGAGGATCGAGCCCAAGAATCTGGCAGATTTTCACGGCGTAATTCATGACCCGGCGTGAGTGGCTGTTGAAATGAGGCTCTTTCTCCCCCAGGATTCTGAGGATGTTTGCGATAAATTTGTCCCATCTCTCTACCTCCTGCGCATCGCTGGAAATCAGGGCGTGGAGGAGACTTTCCTTAATATGGCTTGCCTTGCCTTTGTACATGGCGCGATCCGCTTCCACGAGGATACTGTCAACGTTATGGGAGGAGGCGGATTTGAGTCCCGGGGAGAGGCGAAATTGTTTATGGGATTCGGTTTCACGGGAATTATGAAGAAAGACCGCGCGTTCGATGCGCTCCTGTACCATTTTCGCCTGAGTTTCAGAGGTGTCCGGCATGAGGACGACGAATTCATCACCGCCATAACGGGCGACGATATCGGTTTCGCGGACATTTTCCATTAGGAGGCGGGCAACCTTGCGCAGAATCTCGTCTCCTACCACATGACCGTATTTATCGTTGAAATCCTTGAAATCGCAAATATCGATCATGAGAAGAGACAAAGGATGATTGTACCGTTTGACCCTCGGAATTTCCCTTTGCATGACGCCATCGAAATACTGGCGGTTATAGACCCCTGTAAGCCCGTCCACCTGGGAGATATGTTCGACATGTTCATAAAGCCTGGCGTTGGCGATGGCAATCCCCGCATGGCGGGCAAATTCCTCGAGAACCTGAAGGCGGTGCAGGGTGATCTGACCTCGATTGACCTTATGATCCGCAGATAGGGCGCCCCAGATTCTCCCCTCCGAGGACATGAGGGGAACATAAGCGCATTGCCAGATATCCGAGCGTTTTCTGATCTCCTCCGGGATTCGGCGATCGTTGCGGATATCTTCGATAATGATGGTTTTTCCGGAGCGCGCGACTTCCGCAAGAACGTCATGCGATGTAGATACCGGATAATCGACCAGATGGAGGACATCCTCGTATCCCCGGGTGATTCTTCCCACAAGTTTGTGGGTTTTGTCATCAATTAGGGCGATAAGCACCCGATCGAAACCGAGTTTTTCAATGACATTATCAATGATTTCGCGGAGCACGACATCGAGTTTTTTCGCCTGGTACATCCGAACGCCGATTTCGCTGATAGCCTGCATTTCCACAAGGGATTGGGTCATGATTTCATACTGATGGAGCTTCTCGAGGATAAGGGAGAGGTTTTTGCCCAGGGTATCCAGGAAACGCAGGAACGGATTCTCCTCGGACGCCCCGAGGGAATGGAAAAAACAGCCGGTTACGCCCTTGGTTTTCTTATGAATTACGAGGGGAACCAGGGCTAAGGATTCCGCGTAATCCGGAGGTTGAAGCTTTTTTTCAGCGCAATAAGCCACAGGATCGGGGATTAAAAGGGCGCCCGTAAGGTTGTCAATGGCATAGCTGATGAGATTATCGGATAGAGGGTATTTATCCTTGAAGTAATGGAACGGCAGGGCATGACTTTGAAGAAGGAAATAAAAGTTTTCCGCTTCAGGATCGATTATGGCTATGAAGAGGGAACGAAAATCATCCCCCAGAGAATTGCGAAGGCATGTCTCTATTGTCTGGAACGTATCCTGATAACCCATACATTCCGTGAAAATCATTCTGTGAATCTTGTCATATTCAAAGTTGGGATACATGTCTCAATACCAGGTCCTATAAAAAAAAGAAACGCGCAAACACATAAACTTCCCCAGAAGGCTTATTTATAATAAGAAAAAAAGCCTGAAGATAGCAAGCTTAAAATATATCGGAAGATGGCTCGGGGCGCGCATCGGTTTTCTTGGCGGGTGGTTGGATCATGGCGTCATACTCGAATAGCGAACACAAGAGAATAAAAATATCAATTCTCGACGATTTCAAAGATTGTTTTTTATTCATCGCGTTCGTAATCGCTATCCTGATCCTCAGGCTCTGTAAACAAAAGTTCCCTTGCTTGCTGTAGCCATAATGCGGATATCCTTGAGGATTTCAGGAGACGATACATGGAAGGGGTCCTGATCGAGAAGGACAAAATCCGCTCTTTTGCCGGGTGAAAGAGTCCCTTTTCTCGCGCCTTCCCCAACAATGATAGGAGGAGTGACGCAAAAAGCCTCCAGGGCTCTGGAAAGTGACAATTTTTGTTCCGGACGCCAACCGTTCGGTGGAAGGCTGTCCTGATCTTTTCTTTCCACTGCGGCGTATATGCCCCAGAAGGGATTGATCGGTTCCACGGGGCTGTCGGAACCGAAGACAAGGGGAAAACCGGCTTGAACCATGGTTTGAAACGCATAGGCGTATCGCGCCCTTTTTCCCCAATGATCGTCCGCAGCAGCCCAGTCTCCAAAGATATGAATCGGTTGAACAGAGGCGACTCCGCGGCATTGTTTGAGCAGGCTTTGCGTCTTCTCCGAAATCATCTGGAAGTGTTCTATTCTATCCGCAAAGATACAATCGGGATGGGGGGGGTAATCCTTTTGCAGTTCCGCATACGTCTCGAGGAGCATATTCACGGCGCGATCTCCGATCGCATGGGTCATGGAACTGATTCCATGGGATTTCGCCCGGAGAAGGGTTTGGGTAAGTATGGGGCGTTCCATAGCGCATATCCCCGTATTGTCAGGTTCGTTTTCATAAGGTTCGTAGAGCCATGCGGTGCGTCCTCCGAGTGAGCCATCCAGAAAGAGTTTGATTCCCCCCAGGCGAAGAGAATCATCGCCGAAGCCGCTTTTCAAGCCTGACTGGATCAGGGAGTCCAGAAGCGAGTCAGGTATATAAATGACGACGTTGAGGGAAAAATCAGGATCACTCTGGAGGTCTTGAAGAAGCGAAAAAACCGAAGATGAATCATTGGCATGGACATTGACGAATCCGAAGCGGTTGAAATAGCGCGCGGCGTTTTTCAGAAGGTCCTTTTTCCTGGCGTCCGAAAAAGGCGGAATCACTTTATAAACGGCATCCGCATTTTCCTTGAATATCCCCGTAGGTTCCCCTGTAACAGAATCTTTTTGAATGGCCCCTCCGGGGGGATCGGGCGTATCGGCGGTAACGCCGGCTGCTTTCAACGCCGGGGAATTGACCCACAGGAGATGTCCGCATTTGCTGAAGAGATAAACGGGATTATCGGGGAACGCCTGATCGAGGCTTTTTTTGGAAGGGAGATCCGGAGGAGTCCACTGGTTATAAACCCAGCGTGAACCTTGTAACCATTCCCCGCGCGGCTTATCATGGAAAGCCTTTCTCAGGATTGCGACGACCTCCTGTTCGGAATGCGCTTCAGAGACGTCAACCGTCTCAAGATTTTCCCCGGTATGCATCAAATGGACATGGGAATCCGTAAATGCGGGAAGCATAACCAGATTTTCACACTTGATGCGGTGAAGATCGCCATAACCGGAAGGGGAAGGCATGGGATCATCGAACAAAGCGATGATGTTTCCTTGAGAAACCAGCATGGCGCGCGCCAGGGGGTGATTTGCGTCAAGGGTATTGATTCTTGCGTTCTCGAACAGAAGAGAAAAATCTTTCATGAAAAGGACTCCTCATTTCCCGGATAATTAAGGAAGTCCTTTAAGATTTCCGGGGGAAGGATTCAAGGAAAAAAGACAGGATAGTTTGAAGGATTTTTATAGAGTATGACCCCCCAATCCTGACGATTACTCGGAAAACTGATGCGCCCTTAATGCAGGATAATATGGTCATCCGCCGTATCGAGCGGCGTACGGTTGTTGCCGATGCTGCACGAGGGGACTTGGAGCGTGGGATTGAGGCTGTATTGCCCTCCGGCGGGGCAACGGGGGATTTCCTTCATATTGAGGAAGGGAAGAACTTCTTCCCACGTAACATTGACCCCTGTAATTCCCTTTTTTTCTTCCGCCGCTCTTTTGGCTCTGGTAATGCGCTCGAGCATATCGCGGCATTGTTTCGCCTTTTCAATGTCTTCGGGGGTAACTTCCTTTGCCATCGACATATCCTTTGCCATTTTTTTAGCCTGGGATTTCGTGCGGAGGATTTTATAACGGATATCGCCCGGGTTCTTGATCCAGACGACCGCGCCACCTATAACAATGACAACGGCAATAAGGATTTTAATGACTTTTGACATGGGAATCGCCTCCTGAAATGATGAACGCCTCTATAGGGGGCGTTTTTTAGGCATACCGGTACGGCGGGGATATTTTTCCGGACACATATCCGTTTTCCTTACCTTGACCATCAGGCGTTCCTTACCCGAAAAGGGAAGGAGGTAACTTCTTTGTTCCTCGATCCCGCCGTGAAGTTCCATCAAGGCGCCCTCCCCCCGCGTCAGTTCCAGAGAGGACAATCTGCCTTTGTAGGCGTAACAATAGCCGTCCTTTTTGAGGAAGGGAAGGACAAATTCAAAAAGGATGTTCAGTTGAGCGAGGGATCGGGCTAACCCGAAATCGAAGGTTTCCCTGAGCGAAGGATCATGTCCCGCTTTTTCAGCCCTCGAAAGGAGGACAGAGACATTCTTGAGCTTGTATTCCTGAATGAGGCGTTCGATGAACTGAATTTTTTTTCTGGTGGCGTCCAGGAGAAAGAAATTCGTGTTGGGGAACGCCAAAGCGAGAACCAGCCCGGGGATGCCCGCTCCACAACCGACATCGATCACCCGTTCTCCTTTTTTAAAACCCGGTAGAAAGGTAAAAGGCATCAGGGAATCAAGAAAGAGAATCTCGTAAATCTCCTCGGGAGTTTTCAAGGAAGTGAGATTGAACTTCTTGTTTTGCGTCAGGATGGCGTTGCAATATTCAGAGAAAAGATTTTCCGTTTCATCCGGATTGGACAAATCGAAATTCTCTCTTAAAAACACGCGAAAAAACTGAAAGCTTTTTTCCTGGTTACGGAAAAATTTTACTGTTCTCATCTTTTACCTCTATTTAAAGAAAAAAATAAGCTACAGGAAATGAATTCCAGGAATCAACAATTTTTATCAGGAAACGCGTATTTCCTTACAAAAAACATTTCATCAAGCAAAACGAACATAATTCTCCGATTATATATGATATGCCGTTCTTATTTTTCCGACCACATAAAAAATATCTGCATAGTCCATTCGAAAACCTCAGGATTTCAGGGCGCTTTTAACCAGATCGAGAAGCTGTTGATTCCGAAAGGGCTTGTTGAGGTATTCAAAAGCCCCGACATTCATTGCCTCCAGGTACTGTTCCACTTCTCCAAAAGCGGTAATCAGGATCACTTTGACGCCGGGATAAGACGCGACCACCTCGCTTAAAAGGTTCATTCCATCTTTCCCGGGGATTTTGATATCCGAGATGACAAGGCGGATTTCGGGGCGTTCCTGAACAAGGGACAGGGCTTGTTCGCCATCTTCCGATTCCAACACCCGGTACTCGTTTTTTTCCAGAATCATGCGCAAGAGGTCTCGCATGGAAGGATCATCCTCGACAACGAGGATAAGGGGAGATGGATGGACTGTCATCTATCATCCTCCTTTCTGTTGATGGCGTAGGGACCAACGGGGAGAAAAATGGAGACGGAACACCCGCAGCCGGGGGCGCTTTCCACCTTGATTCTGCCCTTATAACGTCTCACCAGATTATGGGTGATATAAAGACCGAGTCCGGCGCCCTTTCCCACCCCCTTTGTGGTAAAGAAGGGTTCAAAAATCCGCGAGAGGATTTCGAGGGGAATGCCGACGCCGTTATCCTTGATTTCCATCAGGATATGATCCCAGCCGTTTTCGGAGTGAGTCGCGGTTCTGACTTTGAGTTCCCCCCCATCCGGCATTGCCTGAATGCTGTTCATCATGATATTGAGCAGGATTTCCTCGATTTGAGTCCGATCACCCTGGAAAAAGGGGATATCATCCTGTATATCCAGGGAGGTTTTGATGTTCTGTTTTTTTATCTGGATGCGAAGGAAATTCAGGAGATCCCGGATGATTTCTCCGATATCCAGGGGGACGATTTCCCTCTCCCTTCGGGAGACGTCCAGGAGGAGGGTTTTCATAAGGGCAGCCATGCGATCACATGCCTGGATAATTGTTTTCAAAGAATCCGAAAAGGGGCTGTCCGGAGAAAGTTCCGTGAGAATGAGATCGGAGTGTCCCTGAATGATATTGAGGGAGGTGCCGAGTTCATGAGCCATGCCGCTGACAAGCGTCTCGACAGCGGACAATTTTTCGGTAAGGAGCAGTTCCTTTTCGAATTCAATGGACTGTGTGACATCGCGAAATACGCATTCATATCCGATGACCACGCCTTGTTCATCGAGTATCTGGGAGCGCGTGAGCTCCAATTTGATTCGGGAACCATTTTTATGAAGACGGGTAACATAGCAACGCTCGAGTCTGCCGTTCGCATTCACCATTTCCTGAAGCCGCTGAATCTCCCCTTTATCAAGCAATTCCAAAGGGATGAGGAAATAGAAAGGTCGCCCGAGGACTTCTTCGGAAGAATAACCGAAGATATCCTCCGCCCCTTTGTTGAAGGCATGGATGATGTCATGGGTATCGAAGACAATCAAGCCATCGGGAGAGTTTTTCAGAAGGTCCCTGTAGGATAGGCGATCAAGGTCCAATCTTGATGGAAAAGCGGTTTCTTTCTTGTTCAAAGCGTAAGACATCTTTTAAATCCGGGAATTCAAGAATAACTATATTATCTTTTATACCTTCGGTTAAAAGCAAGGAATAAATGTAACATTTTGCAATTAAATCGGGGGAGCAATCCCTATAAAAATCCAGGTATTTTACGGAAATATTATGCTCAATAATATATCCAGCGCTTCCCATCATAACGGATATCCTGATAATGTCGATGGATTTTCATAGAGATTGCCCCTTCAGGAATCATCCTGCGCTCTCGGAATGGAGTCAGGATGCGCCCTAAAAAGTTACAGATTCAGCAGATTTTCCGCATTGATATGAAGGATAGCTTCTTTTTCCTCGGAAGTGAGTCCCAGTTTGTGAAAGAGTTCCAGATCATCCTTGGCGTTTGACCAGGGATAATCGGCGCCGAAAAGGAGGCGATTTATCCCGTGTTTGCGCCCAATGCGGAGAAAATCTTCCTGCGAGATAAACGGGAGGGTGAACGATATATCGAACCATGCGGGAGAACCGGCAAGGATTTCCTCCACCTCGTTCCAGGTTTGAAATCCCCCGAAGTGCGCGATGATGATCCGGAGCCCGGGAACCGCCTCCATCAATCGCGCCATACGGAGGGGGGAGGCGTTGATTTCCTCGTAAGCCCAGTCTTTTCCTCCATGCATCAAAAGGATAAGACCCGCATCGCTCATGGCGCGCGCCATGTCGATTACCCGCGGTTCATCCGGATAAAACTCCTGGTAGTTGGCGTGAAGCTTGACCCCGAGGAAGCCCAGTTCCTTGATTCGCTCAATCTCATTGAAACGATCCGGATCTTCGGGATGCAAAGTGGCAAAGGGGATCAATCGATCGCTTTTTTGCGATAGAACCCAGTTATTGATGGTTTTCACCTGGGAGGGGCGCGTAGCGATGGATACAAGGATGGATTGCTTGACGCCGGCATTATCCATTTTTACGAGAAGGTCGGAAACAGTTCCCTTTCCCCGGGGTTTGATATCCGCAGCGGAAGAAAGCGTGGCGACCGCCTTTTCCGCTATATGATCCGGGAAGACATGGGCATGAACGTCAATTGCGTACATTTTTTCACCTGCCAGAATTAAAATTTATAAAACCACTCAATGAAATTGTTTCAATCTTTCAAGGGTTTTTTCAATCGCTGCATTTTGTAAGCGCCCGGGGAAGCGTCGCAGGTATTCTTCATAGTAATAAATCGCCTTGGGAGGCTGATCAAGTTCTTCGGCGTAAAGATCCGCCAGATTGAGATAGGAAAAAGGATCATTCGGAGCGAGCTCGAGCGTTTCCAGAAAATAACGTTCCGCTTCGGGATAATGCCTCCGTTTGATGGCGCTCATACCGCGGTAAAAGGGAATGGCGGGATATTCTGGCGCGATCTTTTCCGCTTTGGAAAGGAGGCGCTCCGCCTCGAGAAAATCATTCCGGCTGAGGGAAAGCCGCGCAAGCCCCATAAGGGGAAGGGGGGATTCCGGCGCAATCCGGCGCGCCTTCTGATAATAATATTCGGACTTTCCCTCATCAGGAAGGCGCTCCAGGTAAATCTCCCCCAGTTTGACAAAAGGACCAGGGATGCCAGGCATCAGGTTTGCGGTAATCTCATAGTGTTCTACCGCTTTTTCAAGAGAGGAGGCGTTTTTTTCCCGAACAGCCCGATCGAAAAGGGCCTCGGCGAGGTAAAAATGAGCAAGGTAGAATCCGGGCTGCAAAGTGAGCGCTTTTTCCTGAAGGGGAATGGATTCTTCCATTTTTCCCATGCAGCGCAGGATTTCCCCCTTTGAAGCCAGCGCCGCGGCGTAAAAAGGAGCGATCTCCAGGGCGCGCTCCAGGTGAACCATCGCCTCATCATATTGCCCCCGGAGCATGAATTCATGCCCCAGGTTTCGATGCGCGCGGGCGGAAGAGGGGCTCGTGCGCGCCGTAACCTCAAAAAGGGTATGATTATCCTTCCACGCCGGATTGCGGGTAATGCAGCGAAAACCATAAAGGAAAACTACGATGGAACAGATCGCAAAAAGCGCTGTTCCCGAGGGTAGGGATATCGATTGCCTCTTCAAACGAGCGGTCGCTTTTTCAGAAGATTGTACGAGAAACCAGGCAAGAACCGCGCAGAAACCGGCGGAAGGAATATACAAAAGCCTTTCTCCCAATAATGTTCCAATCATAAAGAAAATATTCGAAATCGGCGCCAGAGCAATAAGAAGGAAAAGAATGCCGAAAAGGGGAGAGAATTGTTTCTTCCTCCAGAGGAAACAGGCAAACAGGCAAAGAGCGCCCAGAGCCAGGAAAGAAAAGATAACTTCCATTTGACAGAATCCCGTGGCGAGGGGAATCTCCTTATAAGAGTAATCCGCCGTGAGATCGAGAGGGAAGAGGAGCAGGTGGAAATAAACGCCCAGGGCTTTGAGCGTCGTGGCGTAATATACGGCTGAATTGCGGTTTTCTTTCGCGATTGCGAGGATATTGTCCATCGGGGATATTGATTCTGAGGAAGAGAGGAATCCCCCGAGCGCGATTTTTCGAAGGAAGAGATAAAAAGCAAAAACAAGGGAAAAGAAAAGGAATGGAAGGAAATTTTCCGATTTTCGCAAAGGGCTAAAAAGGGGGAAGTCTCCCTTCTTTTTCCGATCGAGGAGAAACAGGAGAAATGCCGCAGGAAGAAAAACAACAGCGGTTTCCTTGGATAAAAGTCCCAGTAGAAAGAAAAATGCGGAAACGCAATGAAGAAGGAGGGCGTTTTGTCTCCCCATGCCGATGGCGTAAAAAAGCAGCCCTGCAAAAACAAACAAGGCGGCGAGAATTTCCGCCCTTCCCACGATATTATTCACCGCTTCCGTATGAACCGGGTGCGCGGCAAAGAAAAGAGCGGATATAAAGGCAAGCCTATGATCTCGCGTCCACTTCAGGAGAAAGGCGAAGAGGAGCATGGAAGCCAGGATGTGAAGCAGGACATTCGCAAAGTGATAGCCGAAAGGCGACAGTTCATGAATCCGGTAATTCAGCGCAAAGGAAAAAACCGTGAGGGGGCGATATTCATGGGAAATCTTATTGACGCCTCCCCGCCACCAGGGCGTCGTAAAAATTTGCCGGGCGTTTCCAAAAGAGCGGATCAGAAGATTGTTTTCCACCATGTAAATGTCATCGAAGGTAAAGCCTCCCCCAAGGGAATTGAGGTAGCACCCTGTTCCCACAAGAAAAACAAGGGCAAGCGAAAGGATTGTTTTCCGATTAATCATATCGCAAACATGACATTTTTTAATGAGGCGTTCAAACGATCTGAGTGCCAATGCCGCGATCGGTGAAGATTTCAAGGAGAAGGGAATGGGGGATGCGTCCATCGAGGATATGGGTTTTCGCCACGCCCGCATCGAGGGCGTTCCTGCACCCTCTTGCCTTGGGGATCATCCCTCCGACGATCACGCCATCGGAGATCATTTTCTCCACATCTTGAGAGCCTATGGTGGAGAGATGGGTTTTTTCATCCTTTGCGTCCTTGTAAATGCCCTTCACATCCGTGAGGAAAATGAGTTTTGACGCCTTGAGGGCGCCGGCGACCTCCGCGGCGACGGAATCAGCGTTGATATTGTAGGTTTGACCGTTTTCATCCACTCCGATGGGCGATATGACAGGGATGAATTGATTCCCTGTGAGGAGAGAGACGATTTCAGGATTGATCTGCGCCACCTCGCCCACAAAGCCGATATCGACCTTGTTTGCGCCGCCTTTATCCGAAGAACGCAATTTTCTCGCGAGGATGAGCGCAGCGTCCTTGCCGCTCAAGCCAACGGCGCGCCCGCCGGTCTGGTTGATGCGATTGACGATCTCGCCGCAGAGTTTTCCCGCGAGCACCATTTCAGCGACCTCGAGGGTGGCCGCGTCGGTTACCCGCTGCCCTTCGACAAACTGGGGTTTGACGCCCAGTTTATTCATGAGATCGGAAATTTCAGGCCCACCGCCATGCACCACGACCGGATTCATCCCCACGAGTTCCATGAGAACGATATCCTGTATAACGGAGCGTTTCAGGTCTTCATCGATCATGGCGTGCCCGCCGTATTTGATGACGATCGTGGCGCCGCGAAAGGCGTTGATATAAGGAAGGGCTTCCGCGATGATCTGGGCGCGGCTTATGAGCTCAGGAAGGGGGAGATCGTTGAAATTTTTCTTTACCGGTTTCATGATATTTCAGTTCCCTCGTTAAGATAAAAGATATACAACAGATGTAACATTTTACTGGTTATCATCAACATAAAAGAGGAGATCCGCGAGAGTTTCCACTTTTTCCCGGATCGTTTCCATATCCTGTTCCTCGATAGCCTCGAGGATTTCATGATTGAGCGTTTCCGCTTCACTGCGATCCTCGGAATTCATGGAAGGAACAAGGCGCTGGGATTTTTCCACAAGGGCGCGAGCGGAGATGATCCGGGTTCTCAGGGAACTGTCAGCGGAAGATTCATCAGGCATTGCGTGATAGGAGAAAGTTTCTTCCTGCTCTTTTTCCGGGGATTGAAACATGGAATCGAGTCGATGACGCGCCAGGGAGCGTTGTTCCTTATCCATCTGGGTAAAGGAATCCCTGATCGTGATTTTTTTCGATAGCCCGGTTTGTTTCTCCGTAGCGGATACATGAAGAATGCCATCCAGATCAAGGTCCATGCGAACCAGAATCTGATTGCCCGCCGGAACATTACGCAACCCCTGAACGAGAAAGTCGCCGATCAGAAGATTATTGGAAGCGACATCATCTTCCCCCTGATATATTTTTATTGCGACGGCGTCCTGCCCATCGTCCACGGTGGAATAGAGTTGAGTTCTGGAAGCGGGCAAAGGGGTGTTGCGGTAAATCACGGGGGAAAAGCGATCGGAAACCGGATACCCGTCGATAAATTCGAGCGTTTCTATTCCAAAGGTAAAAGGAGTTACGTCAACGAGGATTTTGTCCTCTTTTACCCCCATTTCACGGGAAGCCAGAACGCCCGCGCCGAGAGCCACGCATAAATCGGGATGAATATCCTGCCTCGGGATGACGCCGGTGAGGTTGATGATCAATTCCATCACTGCCGGGATGCGAGTGGAGCCTCCCACAAGGAGAATCTGGGAAATTTCATCAGGCGCTTTTCCAGCGTCGTTCAGCGCCTGGTGAATCGAATCGAGCGTTTTATCCAGATATTCAAAGATCATTTTCTCGAAATCCCCTCGCGAGAGCTCGACATTGAGGTGAAGGGCGAGCCCGTCTTTTTCCGCAAGGTGATCTTCGCGAATAAAGGTGAAGGGCTCGAAAGAAAGTCTTTTTTTCGCTTCTTCCGCTGCGTGCAGCAATCGATTGACGCAACGCCGGTCTTCCGAGATATCCACGCCGGTTTCATTCCTGAACCGTTCCAGAAGCCAATGAAGAATCTTCTGGTCAAAATCATCTCCCCCCAGGTTGTTGTCGCCATGAGAAGCGAGAACCTCGATCACGCCTTTTTGAATCTGAATAAGAGAGACGTCGAATGTCCCTCCTCCAAGATCATAAACAAGAATAGTCTGATCCATTTCATGATCGAGGTCATACGCGAGGGAAGCGGCGGTCGGTTCATTGATGATTCGGAGAACTTGAAAACCCGCGATTTCGCCCGCTTCCCGAGTCGCCTGGCGTTGAGGATCGGAGAAATGGGCGGGAACCGTGATGATGGCTTTGCCGATCTTTTCCCCCACGGCGTATTCCGCGCGCTCTTTCAGGGCGCGCAATATCATGGCCGAGATTTCCTGAGGGGCGAAGTCCTTTTCCCCAAGTTTCACCCGTTCAGAAGTACCCATTTTTCGCTTGATGGATTTTACCGTGAGTTCAGGATAAAGGACATATTGATTTTTCGCGGGCGTTCCAACAAGGAGTTCCCCCTGGGGAGATAGTCCCGTGTATGATGGCATGATCATCTCTCCCTCTTTTTCCACCACCTGAATCCCGCCATCCCTGTAAACCGCAATCTCGGAATTTGTCGTTCCCAGATCGATTCCTGCAATGAGATCAGACATGCCATTCGCTCCTTTTATGATAATGAACATTTACAAAAATGATAAAATACGTTTTTCCATCAATCCTCTTGTTTCACGCGTGATGGGGATTTCGCCACACGGACCTCCGCATATCTCAATACCGAGTCATCCATGACATACCCTTTCCTGAGGATTTCCACAACCGTTCCTTCCGGGACATCGTCGGTTTCCAGGGTTGCCGTTGCCCTCATACAATGTGGATCAAAGATTTTTCCGATCGCCTCCATCTCCAGGATTCGCGAATGCGCCATCAAATCATCCAATCTTTGAAGGGCGACTTCCTGTCCCTCGATCAGGGAATCGAGAAGCGGTTTCCCGGCTGCGAATTTTCTAAGCGCGGACATTTTACCGAGATGAAGCCTTGCCTTTTCCACTCCTCTGGCGAGGGAATCCCGAACATCGAGGAGATTCCTGAAGATATCCCGCGCCGTTTCCTCGCGAACCGAACGGACAAGAGACGTCATATCCTTTTGGTTTACATTCATGATGGATTCACGCATATTACGTAATGAGTCGTCTATACGATCGGAAAAAGCGGCGAAATTCTCGATGAATTTGCGAAAGGCGCGGATTTGTTTCCTGTTTTCAGTCTCGAGGGCGCTGATGGCCGAAGCAAGATCATTTTCGATCTCACCTTCGGAGTAAGATGCGATGGAATCGCCTTCCCCATCAGAGGGCGCATCCTGAGAAGAGAGGTTTTCTTCCGGGTCCTTTGAATTCTCCTGATCGTGACGCCAATCCATTATCTTTTTTCCCTCCGAAACAAGGTCATCCAGTGTTCTCCGGGAATCCGGTTTCTCTGCGGCGCGGTTTCCGGAACAATTTCCGCCAGGGTTCGAAAGGGCGGAAGAGCAAAGAGATAGCGGGAGAGACGTTGGCGCGTTTCCTGAATTTGCTTGTACGACAACGTGATCTGGTTAAATTCGACGGGAAATCTTTCCGGGGGATATTTTTTCACGGCGTTCAGATAAGCCTCCCTGACCTCTCCATCCGTGGCTGTGTGAGATACCTTCAAAACGTAAAATGGATTCAGATTGTTCATACTTTCCTTTCCCCGTAAAAGTACGGCGGTTAGAAGGGGATTTCCAACTGTTCCGGAGCTCCTTTTTGAGAATCCGGGGATTCAACCCGCTTTTTTTTCCGATTTTGCGCCTTATGCGTTTTCTTTCTCCTGGAAGGATAAGAACGGGTCATTCCCGCCTGAATTTCCTCATCGATGATCCGTTCCACATCCTCTCGTTTCAAATGCTCGAAATCGATATCAATCTTCATTTTCGCTACAAGGGAATTGATTTGACGCGCCAACTCGAAGTCGCGCTGCTCCTTTGCCAGAAAAATGGCGGAACCGGCGCAAAGTTCGTCGCGATAGACTCGAGAACGACTCGAGAAGATGCGATAGGACAATTCATTCCTATAATGCCATTGGGCTCTGTGAACGAGGAAGAGCGGGAGGAATTTTCCCCTCCGGCTTAATCCCAGAAGCTGCGCCTTCCATTTTATCTCTGTGATCTCGCGACAAGCGTAATCCTCCATTCCGGAAACGCCCGCCAGAATGTCTTCCGGAGTCTCGGGATTTATCGACTCCATGATATGATTGAGATCGCTTATCAAGTAACGCGGTTCCGAAAACATTTTTGCGAAAAAAATGGCGTGGTCATAAAAAGCCTTTACGGCTTTATCCGTAGCGCCGAGCCGTGGCAGGAAATTAATCCAGAAAAGCCTTTTTTGCCCGGGAACATGGCGTATCAAGACATCCGTGATGGCGAAAATTTCCCAATCCGGTTCCGGGGAAGAATTTAGGGCGTTTTTCACAGCGGAGTAGAAGGCTTCCTTATCTTGCGTCAAAACCTGCAAGGCGACAAGGAGGGCGTTGGCGAGACCCGCCTGTTGGGACGTTCGAGATATTGTCTTCAGGGTTTCCAGGCCACGGCTCGCTGATGGGGGGGATTTCCCATCAAGTTTTTTACATATCATATGAAGCGTGGCTTGAAACTTGAGATTACGAACCTCCGTATGAAGGGGATTCAATTTCTCGGCTTTTGTCAGAAACTGGAAGGATTTATTATAGGCTTTTCGCTTATAAGCGTTCTGCGCCAGATAGATCAGGGGCTCGATGTCATCAGGGAAAGACTCGACCCACTCAAGCGCCGCATTTTCCGCGGCGCGAGGGGAATCCTGATCAAGATATTTTACCAGCGCCCGATAGACTTCCGGATGGGGATAATACGAAAGGCTTTCCCTGTATAGTTTCTCAGGATCCGGCGTCTCTTTCCTTAAAAAAAATGGCAATTCTCTTTCTGTGTCGTACTCATCGTCATAATCGAAGTCTCCCCAGAAACGATCATCTCTCTCCTTCGATAAATGTAAGGCGTTCGATGATAGATTAGCCATGAATTGACAGATCAAGCCCATTTCCATGTTGGAAATATCCTTGCCCGGATATTCGAGCGAAGACTTCCAGCCTTCCAGAGCTATATCGAGCATGTCTCTGGATAAGCCGATGGAGCGAAGGCGTATTGCATCCCAGGGCGAGGTAACGCCCAGTTTATAAAAAAGGTCGGTCTGGCTCTTGAGGGAAGGGAAAAATATGTGGAAAAACGTTATCCGCAAATCATCCAGGAGATATTCCTTGAATTCTCCCAAACGATCGGCTATGACGTTAAAATATTGAATGGCGTCCCTGTATTTCCGCTCCTTCAACGCCTTATCCACTATTGCCAGGTCTCTTTTCAGATAGAACTCCTCCCCGGCGATCTCCCTGGCGATGCGATGCATCTGATGAGTCCAGGGAATATCCGGATAATCAACGGAATCCGACTTCATGATGGAACAGAGAACAGACGCAGCCGGAGCGAGGCGACAGGAAGAAGGGATGCGGAGCAGGTTTTCCCGCGAAAGGGCGTCCTCGCGCCGATAAAAGGCGCTGACGCCGCGGATGAACAGCTTCCAGTAACGTAAGGGGGAACGCCGGGAGATATTCTTTAAGGACTCGAAGACTTCGCCCTCGTATTGACCTGACAAGATCGCCTCCCACGCTCCAGAGGCGATCTGGGCTTCCATGCGAAGGGGATGACCCGAGCTTAAAAAAGGGGATTGAACCAGGGTAAGAGGATCGTCCAGCCTGAGGGCAAGCTGGCTTTCCGCCTCTTCCTGCGTTCGATCCTGCGGGTTTTTCCCGATGAGGCGAATGAGATCCTCCAGGGAGGCGTTTGCGCTAAATCCCTTGATAAATAACCGGGTAAATCTTTCTTTCGAGGAAGGGCAGGTAAGGGTGGCGATTTGCGCGAGTTCCGCCGCTTCCTTGTTCAAGCCGGCTTTGAGAAGCTGCTGGATGCGCAGCTCATAGGATTGAGAGAGGAACGGTTCGCCGACGCTTTGCCCGAATTTTTTTATGCATTGTTTAGACAGTTCTATCGCCTCGCGCGCATTTCCGGATTTGAGACGCTCCTGAATTTGCGAGCCGAATTCCTCCCGCGAGAGATCATTCATCAAATCTCGATGTTTATGTCTTTCCTTTGCGCGCCTCTTTTTAGACACCCACTTCACCTTTCTCGTTCAATGATAAAACAGCCCCATCTGGTAATGCAATATTCACGAGATTTAGAAAATATATCGTGAGAAGAAAAAATCGCTGTCAAGGGTATTCATGATGATTTCCAATCCTTAAATCTCGCTGACTGGGATTTCAAACAATCCTGCTTCAGAAAAGGAATGTATGTCACAACCGACCCGAAAAATCCTGACGCATGGTCTCTCGTCCCTGGTACGGACAAGGATCATCTCAACCACGACGCCAGTCTCTTTTACGATTCTGAGGAAGATAAGATATGGCATTCCTTCGGGTGCAGCCCGAAAGAGCCGATTTATGTCCAGCAGGTAGATGCGGCGACTATGCTCAAAACAGGTCCTGTTTATGAGGTATGCTACAAGAATTCCCGGGATCACGGCTGGGAGGACCGCGGAGGAGATTGGCTGGAAGGCTCTCAGATTCTTAAACGCAAGGGCGTATGGTACGTTATATTTGCCGGCTATTCCCTGGAATCGAGCTATGCGGATGGCGTTTATACGGCAGCCGCGCCGACGGGACCTTACGCTTATGCGGAATACAGTCCTGTCTCGAACAAGGAGACAGGCTATGCAACCGGCGCCGGACACGGTCATCTTTTCCAGGATTTGTATGGCAACTGGTGGAAAGTTACCTGTTCCTCCGTTCTGGCGCTGGATTATTTCGAGAGGAGAATCAACCTTTTCCCCGCAGGAATCGATTCGGAGGGACAGATGTACGCCAACACGGCGTTGACCGATTATCCCGTTACCATTCCAACCGGACCCCGCGATCACAGAAAGTCCTGTCTCAAAGGCTGGATGCTTCTCTCCCGGAAAGCAAAAGCCGGCGCTTCCTCTTCAGAGCCCGATCACGCCCCTGAAAACGCCTTTGATGAAAATATAAAGACCTGGTGGAACGCCGCATCGAGAAATGAGGGCGAGTGGCTGAAGGTTGACCTCGGAACCACCTGTACCGTGCATTCCATTCAGGCAAATTTCGCCGAAGACGATACTGGCGAATACGATCCCTCCAGGGCGATAATTCAATACAAGGTTGAATACTCGAACGATGATGCCCATTGGAAGATGATGGTGGACAAATGGGAGAATAGGGATGATCGCTCTCATGATTATACGGAACTCCCGCAAGCGGTAAAAGCCCGATACATTCGGCTTGTAAACCGCGCCGCAGCCTTTGGCGGCAAGTTTGCCGTGCGCGATCTGAGGGTTTTCGGTAATGCGGGAGGGGACGCCCCTTCTCCGGTTGATGAGTTCTCGATCGAGCGGCTCGATGATACAAGAAAGGCAAGCCTGCGATGGAATGCCGCTGCGGGCGCAGAAGGGTATGTTGTGAGGTATGGAATTGCCGCGAATAAACTGGATTTGAATTATCAGCTCTACGATACCGCAGTTCAAATCGTTACCCTGAACAAGGGAGTTCCTTACTACTTTCGAATCGACAGTTTCAATCGAAACGGATACGCGGAAGGCGCGTTAGTCAAATCTGTACCTGCGCAATAGGCGATCGGGGGCAATCTATTCTTTTTATGAAATATACCCTTTACGGGGAGAGAATCGTTCATTGTTGATTGTCAATTGTTGATGAAGGAAATGAATTTGAGATATTTTCTTATCCCGTTCATCCCCTTAATCCCAGTTAATATTTTTTATTATTAAAGCCACGGAATCCCGCCGAAGGCGTCGGGAAAGAAATATTTGACCGGATCATGCGGATCGACAGGATCGTTCGTCAGAAGGAAAGAATTCATATACCCCTCTGTTTCAACGGGGAAAAAAAATATCCAAATCAGGTATTGACGCGTCAAATCAGAATTATTTATGATCTTTTTTTGAGATGATTGAAGACTATCCTGATGACAAGCCATATCCCAGCTGCCTGATTTATGGTGAAACATGTGGCAAAGAGCCGGTGCATAGCGTTTGGTCATATAACAAGGAAAACCAGTGGGCGGTTTTGATAACAGTATATCGACCCGACCCGCGGCGTTGGATTGATTGGCGAACAAGGAGGCCGAGAGATGCTACCCTTCAGTAAATGTCCGGTATGTGGTGGCGAAATGGTTGAAAAAGAAGTCGAGAAGTTGTTGCGGGGCGGTGCGAATACCGCAGTGGTCACGGTACGGGCGGAGGTGTGCCTGCATTGTGGCGAACGACTTTACTCAAAAGAGACTATCAGCCAATTTGAGCAAATTCGAGCCAAGCTGGAGCGTCAGGAAGTGAAGGATTTTCAACCTATGGGGCGATCGTTCCAGGTTGTGGTTTAGAATATTGTAGCGCTTCAGATGGAAAAGGACAAATCTCCTTCGAGAGTTCGATAGTAAACGCCGTGAAAATTTCGAAGGAGGAAGTCCGGATGAATAGAAATCTGCGGAAATCTGGTGCGCCAGTAAAACCTGGCTGATCTTGTGGACTGAAAGTGTCCACCATGCAATTGCTCGTTTGACATGTAGTCTTCCAGA
>JAFGFK010000181.1 GCA_016931135.1 Candidatus Sumerlaeota bacterium
CGCTTGAAATATTGGATAACTCAGGGAAAATTATTGGTCGTGGTTGGCGCGCTGAGAGAAAAGAATTGTTGGGCGCAATATTAAGAAGTGATGGGGTTGATGGCATAAGGGTTCGAGTAGGTAATATCCTTATTGGAGACAATGATCTATTGGATAAAGTCTTCAGTCAGGAGCGTTTTAATGCTTATTTTATTGGGGAGATTCACGCCGTAGATCCGGGACTCATTCCTAACAGCCGAAGAGACGACTTCGAAGACAGCGAAATAAGAGAAGTTTTCTATGATAAAATCAAAAACAGCCTGGGTGAACCTCTTTCCAAAATTGTCCAAAAAAGATCTTCAGAAAACGCGAAGATTAAGGTAATTAACAAATCTAAAGAAGTATATTCAAATATTAAGGAAGATAAAAAAATCGGCTTTGTTTCAGATTCACATAGATCTGGGGCAATTAAGGACTTGCGATCTTATAAAGACGAGCTACTTTCTCTTTCTAAATCTCGGGGATTAGATACAAAAGCGCGTGTGGAAGCGGAGTCGAACATTCAAAAATTTGACGATCTCCTTTCTGAAATAAAGCAAGACAAGGAAACAATTATTTGTTCTATTTCCTCCGCCTATTCTCATTCAGAAAAGGAGCTTCTTGGTAGAGTTTTTAATCATCTTTATAACAATTACGCAAAGGCGAAGGATCCAGTAAAACTTACGAAACTTATAGTTCAGAAACTAAACGCTGAAAGAAAAATATAAATATTCTTTATATCTTGGGTAATGGATAAAATTTAATTTTTTTCCCTTAAAATCAAGACGCGTTGATGGTCGGTTTGCGGGCGATAAGTTTTTTTGATAAAGAGACCGGTCATGATGGTTTTTCCAGCGCCGGGGTCATCAGCGAGCAGGAAGCGCAAGGGCTGGCGCGGCAGCATTTCATCATACACTGCAGTGATCTGGTGCGGGAGCGGTTCCACGAGGGAAGTATGCACAGCGAGGAGCGGGTCGAAGAGGTATGCGAGACGGATGCGTCGCGCTTCGCTCACGAGCCGGAACAGGGCGCCATTGCCGTCGAGGTTCCAGGGTTGGCTGTAAGAGGCGATTTCGAGGGAAGGTTCGCGATCGCGATAGATGAGTTCATTTCCCGGTTTGCCGGAGGGGTCTTTATAAGTCAATTCGATAGCGACCGTACCGATCCACTTTACATCGATGACAGTAACGGTGCAATCCGGGAGCACGCCATTAATCGCAGCGCCGCGGGTGATTTCCTCCAGTTTAGCCATGGATTACATATTTCCCCCAACCCGATTATCTGAGAACCAATAACACAAAGGTTAACGCTTGCGTCAAGGGGATTTTGGGGGGGAATCGAAGAGAAATCAAGGATGTGATAAATCCCAATAAAATCAAACTTGTACAGGATTAAAGTAATAACATAACACAAATTTTAATAGAGATTTACATGTAAGAATGGCTTTTAGATATCCATTTGGAACCTTATAAGTTGAAATACAGGAGCGTTCCTGTCTTGCTTCAGGTGGAAATGGAAGAGCTTGAGGACATTCGCGCTTATGATGCAGCCAAATCCGAACCTCAGGACGCCATACCATTCGAACAGGCTATCCGCGAAATCCAACAGGATTGCAAGAATTGAGTTATACCCTCAAAATTCTCCGTTCGGCTCAGATTATTATGGTAATCTCCATCGGGCATCGACGTGAGATTTACAGGTAATACAAGTAAATGGAGGGATGCTGCTCATCGATCCCCTTACGGGAGATATATTGTTGATGAAAGGGATGGATTTAAGACATTTTCTTATCCCGTTTATCCCCTTCATCCCAGTTAATTTTTGAAAGAAAATCCCGTTTTACCCCTTTGATCCCGTTTCGCCCTTGGCGGGAAATAGAGAGGCGAAAAATTGGAAGGCGGACTCCCTTATTTTCCGGATTTCCTTAATTGCACTTATTTGCCAGATTGACCCCATGCTTTTTTTATATCCTTATTTTTGTTCATGCTGTTTTGGGAATTATTATATCTTTTTCAACTTCAATCGTATATGATAGCATTGTTTTCAAATCTATTTTTTTCGAGGCGTTAAGAATTTCAATGCCCACAATCTTGTCTTCAAAGGTTGTATCTAAATTAACGCCTTCAGAAATCTCGATGACCCCTTCCGGCGACTCATTCCCCAGCTTGATATATATGGCGTCTATTTTGTCATCATAGTAAACTTTCATCTCTGTTTTCCTTTCTTCAGTGGATAGGCTGTGATTACAGTTATTAAATCATTCTCTTCTGAAAAAACGATCTTCAATGGATATTTCAATCCTTCAACATTTTCAAGAATCTCTCCAGCCTCTTTATTGAATTTATTACTCTCCAGAATCTTCAATATCTTGGATTCATCTATATTATATAGTTCACATCTTCTTTTAGCATGACGGGATAATTTTATTTTCACAAATATAGCTGCCTTTATACAGGAATCCATCAACAAAATATATCAATTCATAATTCATAATTCATCTTTCCTATACCGTCAAGTGACAAAATCTATTGGATTCAGCAGCCGAACGCAAGATTGGAAAGCGAGTTCTCCAGTCAATTCCGTCTTTTTCGTGATCATGACCTTTTCGCAGGTATATTTGAGATGAAGCGAGGGGCGGTTTAAAGTATTCAGGTTATAACTGAGTTGAATAATAATCGGAAAACTGATGTGCGCCCGCGTTTCACTGCCCCTCATTTCTTCCTTGACATTCGCGGGGATTAACTGCTCCCAATTTATTCAAAATTATGATTGAAAAGGATGCCTGTATGAGAGGTTATTTGATGATGTTGTTCATGGCGGGATTTTTATTTTCTCTTGGCGGCGTTCATGCCGGATCGTTGCGTATTGCCTGGAATGGTAAAAGCGACTATGTCATTATAACGCCGGATATCGAGAAACCAGCGGTGGTTTACGCCTCGCAGGAATTACAGGAATTCCTGCGCCGGATCACGGGCGCGACCCTTCCGATTGTTCCGGAATCCCAGGCAGAAGGCAAACCCGCCTTTGCGCTGGGCCTTTGTAAACGCGCGCAAAATGCTGGATTAGTCGAAGCGTCGGAAAATCTCAAGGAAGACGGGGTATTGATTAAAACTCAAGGAAGGGATATTTTTCTGATCGGGCAAAACGAACGCGGACATATCTATAGCGTTTATGTCTTCCTGGAAAAATATCTCGGAGTCAGGTTTCTGGCTTGGGATTGTACGGTTGTTCCGGAATGCCGCAAATTGGAACTGCCAGAAATCGACTATTCCTATTCGCCGCCGTTCATGTACAGGGAAACGCTCTACTGGAACTCTTTTCCCAAAGAGATTGCCGTACGGCAGAGATTGAACGGACCCTGGACCAAATGCGATGAAAGCGTTGGGGAAAAGATCGACTTTTTTCCTTATGTGCATTCATTTTCTCAACTTATTCCTGAGAAGGAATATTTTGAAAAGCATCCGGAGTATTTCGGGCTGCAAAAGGGAAAACGCGTGGCGGGCGCGGTGCATGCGCAGCTTTGTTTGACGAATCCTGATGTCTTGAAGATTGCTACGGAAAAGGTCTTGAAGTGGATAGAGGAGCATCCTGAAACGCCCATATTTGATGTCTCTCAGAATGACGGGAATGGACCTTGCGAGTGTGAAAACTGTATGAAAATCGTCAATGAGGAGGGAACTCAGCATGGTCCTATTCTCAGGTTTGTGAACGCAATCGCCGATGAGGTGGCGAAGAAATATCCGGAGAAATGGATTTCAACGCTTGCCTACGCCTATTCCACAAAACCGCCCGCGTTAACCAAGCCGCGCCCGAACGTTATTATTCGACTTTGTCATGCCGGTTGCTATTTTCATGGTTTTGAAACCTGCGGCTTGAACGCCAATTTTGCGACGTATATAGATCAATGGAGTCAGCTCACTCATAGAATTTTTATATGGCATTATGCGACAAACTTTGCGCACTACCTTGCCCCGAACCAGAACCTGAATGGTTTGGCGAAGGACATCAAGTTTTACGGCTCACGCGCGGTTAATGGCGTGATGGTACAGGGGAACTACCAGGGGCCCGGGGGAGAACTGGCGGAATTAAGGCAATATCTGGCGTCTCAGCTGATGTGGGATCCGAGTCAAAATCCCGCAGTAATAAGAGAGGATTTCTGTAAAGGATATTATGGTAATTCCGCAAAGTATGTCATGCAGTTTCTCGAGGTTATGGATAGGCAGTCGGAAAAAAAGGATATACACGCCTTCGGATCTTCAGACCCTTTGAAAACCGTTTCGCCGGAGTTTGTGGAGGAGTCGTTGGGCATCCTGGCGCAGGCGAGAAAGGCTGCTGATACGGAAATGATGCGGAACCGGATCGATAAATTGACGCTGCCCTTCTGGTATATGAAGCTGATCAGTCCTGCGAAATATCATTTATTGCAAGAAGACGCTTACGCCCTTCTGGATAAGGTGAAGAAGATAATCAGGAAAAACAAGATTACCCATATTCGGGAGGGTGAGCCCAATGCTGCGGGATGGCTCTCGGAGATGGAGATGATGTATTCTCCCAATCCTCCCGATGTCGCGTTTAATTTCATGCAGATTCATCGTGCGGAAAGGGAGAATTGCGTAACCTGGCGAATTGCGGAGGTGGAAAGGGGAGGGGAAAAAATTCCAACGATCTTTCAGCATCCCGATGCGCAGCATGATGCGGATGCGACGTATAAAATCGATCTGCCGAATCTGCAAGCAGGGGAAAAATATGTTCTTGAATTCGGCGCGGTAATTACCAATCGGACAAAGAATGGCGTCCGATTTGCCATTCTCGTAAATGACAAGGAAATCTGGAATGAGACCAAAACCGTGTTTTTGTCTCCCGATCAGGGGGGATCGAAATCCGCAGCAGACAGCGTTCTGCCGGGCAACAATCCATTCTCCGATCATAGATTGGACATTTCATCATACGCGGGCAAGTCCATTACTCTGACCTTGCGGGTGAACGCATTGGGAAATGACGAATACGACTGGGCAAACTGGATCGAGCCGAAGATAATCAGGGTAAAGTAAACCGGTTGGGATAATTCATGAAAAGGTCTTGAAATAACTTGACAAGGCGTACGTAATGACGTACATATTCAGATTGTATTGAAATAATTCAAATGAGCGTTAAATTTTTATAGCTTTTTGAAAAATGTTGAAAGGCGTCTTCAATAAATCCGGGAGGTCAATCATGCCGACTTTAACTGCCACAGAAGCAAGGGCTAAACTATATGGTCTTATCGACGAAACGGCTTCTTCTCATGAGCCAATCATCATAAAAAGCAAGCGCGGCAATGCTGTGCTTATCTCTGAAGACGATTGGCGTTCTATTCAGGAGACGATTTATCTGCTGAACATACCCGGCATGAGGAAGTCGATTCGAGATGGCTTGAAAACTCCGGTAAGGAAATGCTCCGAGGAACTTGACTGGTAATGTGGCGGGTTGTTTTCACAAAGCAGGCGCAGAAAGACGCCATAAAACTTTCCGCCGCGGGCTTGAGGCATAAGGCTGAAAATCTGATAGAAATTTTACGTGAAAATCCGTACAAAACGCCGCCTCCTTACGAAAAGCTGTTGGGGGATTTATCCGGGGCGTTTTCACGGCGCATCAATATACAACACCGCCTTGTGTATCAGATCATGGAAACTGAGAAAACAGTCAAGATTATTCGAATGTGGACTCATTATGAATGATAATCATTCATGTGCGAGGGCGGCGCCCTCCCCTTTTTATGAAAGTACTATAAGCCCCCTTAACGGGTGCGCGGGTGGTTTGTCATCCATTACTGAAAAAACAGGACTTGACTCGTTATGTGATATTTAAGAATATCTCTTCATGAGAGCAGTTATTATCCCTATCTATGAAAAAAATTATCAATCCCGAACGCTGCGACCGATTCTGCTGGAAATATGAGGAGGCGAGGGATGAGTAAATCATCTACTATAAGGGCTCGAATCAAACCGGAGATTAAAGAGGAAGCTGAACGCGTGTTTGAGCGGCTTGGCATCTCAACCACACAAGCTCTTACGCTCTTCTACAGGCAAGTCGCCTTGCGCAGGGGACTTCCTTTCGATGTGGTGATTCCAAATGCCACTACGCAAAAGACATTCAATGATACTGATGCGGGCAAAAACCTTGTTGTGTGCAAGGATGCAAAAGATATGTTCAAGAAGCTGGGAATCTGATGCGGACTCCTGTTTACACGCGCCAGTTTGAGCGCGATATTAAGAAAGCTGGGAAACGCGGGAAGAATCTGGCAAAGTTTACAATAATTGCTGAGTCGTTGATCGAAGGAAAGGAACTTGATCCTTTGCAAAGGGATCACCAGTTGGTGGGGGGCTACATAGGACGTAGAGAGTGTCATATTGAGTCAGACTGGCTTCTTATATATAAGATAGATGGCGATAGGATTATTTTTGAGAGAACTGGTTCACACTCAGACCTTTTCAGGAAATAGTATCAGATCAGGATAGTACTTCCCTACAGGTATCATAAAAAGCATTAGGCGCTGCTTCCTGTTCATCATCAATCACTTCACCACTGCGGTTTTCTGGATGAGCTGGCGCGCTTCGATTTCTATTGCGTCCGCCGCCTGGCGTCCATCCTCGAGTTTCGTCGTCAAACGATATCCTCCCGGATAAAGCCCGCGCTGCACCCACAATCCCTGCACATCGGTTTTTCCCTCGCGCGGCTTTTCGATGGAGTTCGCCTCAACGGGCTCGATGCGGCACGGGGCGCCGGAAACCGGATTCCCATCCTCATCCAGAATCGTCCAGCGCAACGCGCCGGCTTCGTACATCACATCCTCCAGGTTCACGGTTTCGCCTTCCTTGATCTCCACGCTGTGTTCATGAACGGAAAATCCAAACGAGCTCACCTGAACCTGGTATGATCCTGCGGGAATGTTCGGGATGGTAATCACGCCGTCTTCTCCGCGCTGGCTTCCATGATCGAACCGCACGCCTTCGGCTGTTGTGAGATAACACCATGCCTCGGGAACTGGTTGTCCATTGGTGAGATTCAGGGCAACGGAAACGAGCGTTCCGCCCTTTCCCGCATCCAGCCGTAAAAGGACTGGCGCGGAATCGGCGTTTTCCGGAACCATGACATTTTCCACAAGAACCAGTCCCATGTCTTTCTTGCTTGCGGAAACGGCGTAGGATGTGGAAAGCATATCCGCCATGGCAAAGGCGCCGTCTTTTTCGGAAGTCGCAGTCCATGTTCGGGGGGTGAAGCCGTCCACTGCGTCAGCGATCTCCATGAGCCGCGCGGAGACCTGCGCGCCTTCGATGGGTTCGTCGTTTTTATTGACCACAGTACCCACGATGCGCCCGGAGGGAAGTTCGAATACTTTTTCCGTGACTTTATCACTAGCGATGTCAACCAGTTCCTCTGCGGAGCTGGAATACCCGCTCATATAGAAGGAGACCTTCCATTTCCCGGGGGTGAGACCTTTAATTTCAAAGACGCCTTTGGGATCGGTCTGGGCGTTTTTGCCCACGCCAACATGCGTCTGGCTCATGATGACATAAACGTTCTGCGGTTCGCCCTTTTTCAGAACCACGCCTTTCAAAGCGCCCGTGCCGATGCGGAGAACGTATTCATTGGTTTCATCTTCCTTTACTTCGGCGAATTCGCTGATGTTGTATTCATTCGCTTGGATGAAATAACCGCCGCTTATGACATTGGAGAAATCGAAACGTCCTGCTTCATCGGTGATGGCGTTCAGGATGGGCGAATTCGCTCCCATGGAGCTGCGGAG
>JAFGFK010000182.1 GCA_016931135.1 Candidatus Sumerlaeota bacterium
AAAGGGATCGAACTCGTCAATAAAATCGCCATGCCCACCCTGGTTGTACTGGGAATTGCGCTCATGATACGGGTTTTGACGCTCGGAGCGCCTGATCCGGCGCACCCGGATTGGAACGTCGTCAATGGCTTGGGTTTCATGTGGAATCCGGATTTCAGCCGTTTGGGAGATCCAAAAGTCTGGCTTGCCGCCGCAGGGCAGATTTTTTTCACGCTCAGTGTGGGGATCGGCGTGATCCTCAGCTATGCCAGCTACTTGAAACCGAAAGACGATGTGGCGCTTTCGGCGCTTTCTTCTTCGAGCATGAATGAATTCCTGGAGGTGGTGATTGCAGGCAGCATCGTGATTCCCGCAGCGGTTATTTTTTATGGGCCGGTTCAGGCGGTGGAGATCGCTAAAAGCGGCTCATTCAACCTGGGATTTGTAACCATGCCGCTGATCTTTACCAGAATGCCCGCGGGAAATTTCTTCTGCTTTCTCTGGTTCATTCTCCTTTTTCTGGCGGCGCTCACTTCATCTATCTCGATCCTGCAGCCTTCCATCTCTTTTTTGGAAGATGAATTCCGCTTTAACAGGAAGCGTTCCGTTCTGATTTCCGGAGCTGTATGCTTCATATTTTCCCAGTTCGTCATTTTTGGAATCACCAAAGGATTTCTCGATGAAATGGATTTCTGGGGAGGAACGTATCTCCTCGTGCTGTTCGGCTTGATCGAAGTTCTTTATTTTGGCTGGGTTTTCGGAATCGACAAGGCATGGGAGGAACTCAAGAAAGGGGCGGACATCAAAATTCCCGGATTCTTCAAGTACGTCATCAAGTATGTAACGCCCGCCTATATCCTGATCATGCTTGCCACGTTCACCTGGCAGAATTTCAGGGGATTCATCCTGATGGAAAGTTATGGGAAAAACTGGGGGGAACGGCTTCCCGTTTTATTACTCCGGATCATCCTTTTGCTCTTCTTCCTCTTTATCTGTTTTGTGATTCACATTGCCTGGAAAAGAAATGAAAGATCAAAGGAGGCGTCATCATGAACGCATCGGGCTGGATTTTCATGATAGCATCCTGGCTTTTTATCATAAGCCTGTGTGTTTTCTGCTTCCGCAAGATATTCTTTACACGGGAGCAGAATATAGTCTATCCTTTGGAAATCGAAGAGAAACTGGAACGCAAAGACAGTGAAAAGTTATGATCCGTTTGAATAATGAATTTTTATCGGGATTGCTCCCGGTTTGATTACGCCTTTTTCTGTTTTCTTTCCAGAACCAGGGTTTGCGTCGTAATGTCGGCGATCGCCGGTGTACCGAAATACTGGATCGCTCCCGGAAATACATAATCATCGTCCATTTCCCAAATTCCCCGGTTTGCGGCGAACGCCTTGAAGGGCGCGCCCTTGATATTTACTAGGGCTTTTTTGATCACGGGCGACTCTTTTCCGTTTCTTGTCTCCATGTTCATAAGGGAAGTCAGGGGAACCCCGCAGGGTTGCCATTTATCCGCAGGTTTGGTCAATCCGCTGAGCGCCGCCATATATCCCGTTTTCCCGAAGGCGATGAGGATCGATGCCGTGCGCCCCAGGCTGTATGTGTAGTTCGCATCGAAATTGCTCGGGAAGGAACAGCGCCCTTCGTAACCCAGGAAATGGTTCTGTGTGCTGAATTTCTTTATGATGTTTGAATCCGCCTTTTTTTCAGCAGCCCATTCTCCCAGGAGCTCCCGCACCTGTTCGATCAACAAATTCTCCGTTTCGATCTTGCTGACCTGGACGTTTCCATGCTTATCGCGGTCGTAAAGCAGCTGCTGTTGAATCTTTGCAGGAAGGCTGCTGAAGACATAACTGGAATCCCTGGATAGTTTCTGATTCACGAACTCCTGCTGATCTGTGAAGAGTTTCAATGTCTTGAAATATTCCTTATGCTTCGCAAGGATGACGTTGAGTTCTTTTATCAGAATCCTGATTTCCGGGATGAACTCGATCAATCCCTCCGGAACGAGGCACACGCCGAAGAATTTCCCGGCTTCCGACCGTTTTTTGATGACAAGCGCAACTTCTTCCACGATCTGCGCAAGGGTCATTTTTTTTGCGTTCACCTCTTCCCCGATGAGCGCAATATTCGGATGGGTTGCCAAAGCGCATTCGAGGGTGACATGGCTTGCGTTTCTTCCCATGAGCTTGATGAAATGCCAGTATTTCCTGGCGCTGAGGGCGTCACGGCAGATATTGCCGATCAATTCCGAATACACCTTGCATGCGGTGTCGAATCCGAAGGATGTCTCGATCCAGTCGCTTTTCAAGTCGCCATCGATGGTTTTTGGAATGCCGATAACGCCTGTTTTGACTCCTTCTTTCAGAAAATATTCCGCCAGAACCGCAGCGTTGGTGTTGGAGTCATCTCCGCCTATAATCACCAAGGCGCCCAGCTGGAGTTTTTCACACGCCGTTTTGCAAGCGGCGAGCTGGTCTGCGTTTTCGATTTTGTCACGGCCGCTTCCGATCATGTCGAAACCGCCCGTATTGCGGTATTCATTCAGGAGTTCGGGATCGAGTTCTACGTATTTTTCCGTAAAAATGCCCTTGGGTCCTCCCTTGAATCCGTAGAGGCGGCTTTTGGGGTGAATCGCCCTGATTCCGTCAGAAATTCCCACGATGACATTATGGCCGCCGGGCGCCTGGCCTCCGGAAAGAACAACGCCCACAGAGAGCGGTTTTTGAATTTTGGGCCCTTTCCCTTTAGCGAGTTTCAATATAGGTTGACCAAATGTCTTCGGGAAGATTTCCTTGATTTGCCGGGCATCGGATATCGTTTTCCCGGATTTTTCCTCTTTGATCTTCAAGCCGCTTATAACTGAACGCAAAATAGCAGGCATGCCGGGTTTGTAGCTAAGGCGCGCCTTTTCCAGAACGGATTTTTCTTTCTTCATTTTCTTACCCCGTAATGATTTTTAAATATTTGTAATATCCTCTTGGTTCCAGCAGGATTTAGATTGATCTTTCTCTACGCCCTGTTTCGTTTAATCAAGAAAAAAACTGTATTCATTTCCATTTTCCCTTCCCTTTTGCTTTACTTGGTTTCTGTCCCATTTTTTGGCGCGCTTTCCCCGGGGGAAATTGTTTCCTGTGTTCGTGGATTTTCAGGTAGGGCATGTCAATATCCAGTTCCAGATTCACGCCCCCATTTTTGATAAAAGTGATATGCGAGGGAAGGATGGATGCCGATTTCCACAACCCCATATCGAAGTAAAAGTAGAGATTTCGTCCTATATCGAAATAGACGCTGCATTCGGGGTAATAGATGTAGCTGTATTGTTTTCTGCGGTATCCATGAGCCGGAGCATGAGAAGGCGGTCCTGGATTCTCCTGGATTACCACCCCTGATTCAGCCCTTACCGAAGCGCTCCGGCATCCCCACAAGGGAAATAGCGGAATCAGGACGATTCCGAACAAAAGAAACCGGTTTAAGAGTCTTTTCATGACAATACCCTCCCTGAAAAAAAGGGAATGATCGACGTTTGCGCCGAAACATTCCCCAAAATTTTTCTGGAATGAAGAATTTCCAGTATTGTGATTTGAAGGGTATCTTTTGATGGAAAAATAAAAATTTCTTCCATCCCCCCTTTATTATTTATTTCCCTATTTCAGATGAAAAAAGATTGCAAGAAAAAGAATCTGTTTTTGGGGGATCATGTTTGATATTTCTCCATTTCCGCCCAGCTGTTTACGGAGATAGTCCATTTTCGCTTCTTGGTCCATTGTGCAAGAACATAATCGAGGCTTTGTTCCATTTTGAGGGAGAGTTTGCCTTTTGGCGCAGCTTTCATTTTCCAGGAACCGGAATTGGCGTAACCGCGTCCAGCGCCCACTCTCTTCATGCATGGTTTATGCGTATGACCGAAAATGACAAATTGAGGGATTTTCTCCATTGTTCCTTTTATGCCTTCTTTTTCTCCCCGGAGTATCTTCCGGGCGGCGTCCTTCAGGCGATCCCTCAGTATTTCCTGAAATATCCGGAGGGGATTTCGCCCCACTGTGGCAAAGGTGTAAAGGATGCCTCGCAGGATGTGTTTCGGCGCAGCCGCTGTTCTCAGGATTTCGTCGTTCGCATAAAGCAGATTCCATAACAGATTCAGAATGGAGTCCCTGTTTCCGGGAACTATCCGGTGAAGCAGAAAATAAGCCAGATGTTTGAGTCGGTTTTCCCTGGATATCTCCTGAACCGCTTCCAATAAGAGCATCTCCTTTTTATGGGCGGATGACAGGATGCCGGGGGCCTGGCGAACCGCATACCACAGTGATTCCCGAACTCCCAGATTGTCAATCACAGGGCATGACCGTTCCAGGGGATTCACCAGATTCACCAGGAGTTCCGATCCGAGAGGCCATTCATCGGGATTGGCGGGATTCTCGAAGGCATTGAGCATGTCGTACTGGTTCCCATGTTCTGCGTAAATCCCGGATGCGGGATCGTGGTAATAAAGCAACGGCTTGCCGCTCGATGTTTCATTGATGAAAGGAAGATGAAAGCGAAGCCGTTCCGAGAGTTCAGGATGCAGAAGATCATGATCATGGTTGCCTGCAACGAGATTTACGCATCCCCCCTTTTCATGAAACCGGGCAAGACTGTCGAAAAAAGATTTATGAACTTCCGCAATCAGATCGATCTTTTGCGGATTCGTCCGCTCTTCAGGAAGAACCTGTAATAGATCAAAGGTATCGCCGAGCAAAACAATCTCCGGTTTGACGCCCTTTTTCTCGCCAAGATCAAGGATATGATCGATGAAATGGGAAAAAACCCTATGAATGCCTGCGAGTCCCTTCTGAATATCCCGGCTGGTTTTGGAAAGGGGAAGTTCGGTTTTCCGCCAGAGGATGAAATCCTCGAGTTCATCCCCGCAACCCAGGTGAAGATCGCTTATAAATACTTTCATTTTGGTTCTCCTCTCTTAAATCGTTTAGAATATCTGGTATCAGGAGAACCGCCAACGCGTATCTTGATATTCTATGGTTCTTTTTTGGAAATATTCTGGAGGGATTTTTATCCGGATTGACCGATTTCATGGATAATCGCAAGACCTGCCATCAAACCACGAAAAAACCCATCTAATACTTATTATAAAAGAAAAGAAACAGGCATGTCTTAGTGGTTAAAAAAGTCAGGCGTATCGATCACCGTATCG
>JAFGFK010000183.1 GCA_016931135.1 Candidatus Sumerlaeota bacterium
CAGCAGCCTCCAAGCCAGCTTCCCATGACTTCCGCTTCACCCGGCGCCTCTCCATTCGGCGCCACAACAACGGGTAAGGCGCCTTTTGGTTCCCCTTCAGCGGCGCCCGCAACAAACGCCCCATCACCCTTTGGCGTTACTCAGCAGCCTCCAAGCCAGCCTCCCATGACTTCCGCTTCCCTTGCTGGAGATTCACCAATAGCAGCAACCGGACAAACTCCAGGTATCGATTCTCCATTACAAACTTCATCAGCGGCAGGAACCACCGTGAAAAAGAACATGTTTTCCGAGGGCATGCCCCCCCTGAATATATCCGGCAATACAGGCGTCGCATCTCCTGCATCCCAGAAACCTTACGGCAATTATTATGAAACTCTGGATGATGGCAAAAAGGCGATACAAGATCTGAATAAACCTGGATTTGTTTATTTAACCAATCCTCAGGATGAAGACAACCAGCGCGTAGAGCGGATACTGGAGCTGGGCGAATTCCGAAATGTGTTATCCGGAATGGTTTTCATCAAACTCGATGTGGACAAAAATCCCAAGATGCTGAGTCATTACGGAATCCATAAAACCCCATCCGTGATTCTATACGATTCCAGCGGGCTTATGCGCAAGAAAATTCAGAGCGTCTCAGATATGAGCTATTTGTTGCAGGAGCTGAAGATGCTGCAATAAAGAGGATATTCTCAATAATGCCTTGATTCTCCCATCTTTTTATCTTACCGATACGGAAGGAATACTTCTTGAAGCGAGGGAAACGCATTCCTTCAGGTAAGGCTCCCAGTTATAAGATTTCATTCGGATAGTTTCATCAAGCGTATCTTTCAATCGGCATTTCTGCAGGATAAGATGAGACGCGCCCCTAAGGGCCAGTTCCTTTGCAAGTCTTTCAATATCCTGCGGGGAATGAAGTAAAGGATGAAGCGTGGTGCGGAGTTCCATTGGAATCGAAGATTCAAGGAGAATTTGAAGGGATTTGCGAACAGGGATTCCGCTTCCGGGGATTGCGGTAATTCTTTCATAATCATCAAAGGAAGCCTTGATATCCATTCCCACCCAATCCACCAGTTTTTCCCTGATGATTTGAGCAAATCGTTCGGGATATGCGCCATTGGTGTGAAGGGCGACGCGGAACCCCATCTGACGCAGTTGGCGCATACAATCGGCAAGAGAGAGCCATAAAGTAGGCTCTCCGCCGCTGAAAACAACGCCATCGAGAAGTCCTTTGCGACCTTTGAGAAAAGAAAGAATCTCTTCCCACTGATAGACCGCGTCCTGATGGGGATCAAGAAGCGGAGCATTGTGACAATATCCACATCTCCAGGGACATCCCTGAGTAAAGATAACAGCGGAGAGATGTCCAGGGAAATCAATGGAAGAAAGACGCGTCAACCCGCCCACCTTGATATCCGGCAGGTTTTTGCTTGATTCCATTGCAATCTATCCGATCAAACAAAATACAATGCCTCGCATTGTATTTTACAGGGGGGAGGGTTCGTGAAACATCTTCCGTTCCGCATGTTCGCTTTTCTTTCCCACATTGAACTGGGAAACCGGACGGAAATAACCCATGACCCGCGTCCATACCTCGCAACGAGTGCGTTCTTCATCCCGCAACTGGATTTCTTTGGCAACGCCATTCCGTGTCATCGGGAACCTCCTTTGTAACAGGTAGAACTGCTTAACTGCATTCAACCAACTGTTCTCGTTTCTTTTTTTCCAATAATTCACTGTCACATTTCGGACAAAATTCATATTCGCCGGATAAGTACCCGTGAATGGGGCAGATCGAAAAAACCGGCGTAATGGTAATGTAGGGAATTGGGAACCGCGTGAGGGAACGCCGAACAAGATTTTTACAGGCTTCAGAGTTAGAGATGCGTTCTCCCATATAAATATGAAAGACGGTTCCTCCGGTGTATCGACTTTGCAAATCTTCCTGCTTCTCCATGGCAAGAAATGGATCATCCGTAAAACCAACCGGCAGTTGGGATGAATTGGTATAGTAAGGCGCTTCATCCGTGCCTGCATGGATTATGTCTGGAAAGCGCTTCTGATCCTCGCGGGCGAGTCGGTATGTGGCGCCTTCCGCCGGCGTGGCTTCCAGGTTGTATAAATGTCCTGTTTCCTCTTGAAACAGAATCATCTGATTCCGGATAAAATCAAGGTATTCGCAAGCGAATCGATGCCCCCAATCATCCGTCAGGTCATGTTCGTCATTGGTAAAATTCCGGATACATTCATTGATTCCATTTACGCCTATGGTAGAGAAATGATTGCGCAGGGTTCCCAGGTAGCGTTTGGTATAGGGGAACAGCCCCATATCGATGTATCTCTGAATAACCTTGCGTTTGATTTCAAGGCTCGTTTTAGCCAGTTCCATCAGCTCCCTGGTTTCGTCGAAAAGTCCCTTTTGATCCCCCTTATGCAGATAGCCCAAACGTGCGGTGTTCAAGGTTACAACGCCAATGGAACCGGTCTGTTCGGCGGAACCGAAGAGACCGTTTCCCCTCCGGAGAAGTTCGGTGAGATTCAGCTGAAGACGACAGCACATGGATCGGATCATCCCTGGTTTCAGGTCAGAGTTGATAAAGTTCTGGAAATACGGGAATCCGTATTTGGCTGTAACGTCAAAGAGGATGTC
>JAFGFK010000184.1 GCA_016931135.1 Candidatus Sumerlaeota bacterium
CTCGATTACTGGGGAAAATGGACAAAACCCCTTACAGAACAGGGGTATCTGGATTACGCCCATTATGTTAAAACCGTTGTGGAACGATACAAACCGGATGGCGTCTTCGCAAGGAAACAGGGATGGAAAGACGGTTACGGAATCAGCCACTGGGAAATCTGGAATGAACCGGCAACATTCTGGACCGGAAGCGGGGAACAATTCGGAAGGCTTATGAAAGAAGCGTACAGGGCGGCAAAATCGGCGGACCCAAACTGCCGGGCGTTCTTCTCAGAGGCGGGAGAAAATTTCAACTCGGAAGCGATCCGCATTGCCGGAACCGACCACCTCGACGGCGTGACACCGCATTATTACTGCCCCCCGCGCAGCCCGGAAGAGGGGGAAATCGACAAACAGATGGCAAATGCCGCCGGTAACTTCGAGAAGCTCGGGATTACGGGAAAACCTTTCTGGGTGAGCGAATTCGGCTGGCATTCCACCATGGATGCGGGTCAAATGCGGCATCAGGCAATCTGCCTTGTACGGAGCCATGTTTACGGGCTGGCTGCCGGATTGGACAAGTTTTTCTGGTATAATTTCGTTAACGACGCCAGAAACAAGAACGATCAGCATTTCGGGATGGTGAACAGAGAGGATTGGACCCCGCGTTTTGCATTCGGCGCTTACGCTTCTATGGTATATTTTCTTCAGGAGAGCGTATTTTATGATAGGGTGAATACTCTGAAACCGGCAAAAATATTTGTTTTTGAAAAAGAGGGGGGAAGCGTTTGCGTTTTATGGTCTTCCGGGGCGCTCGGTTCGATGAATCTCCCCCTGCCCCGCCGCGCCAGACTTTTTGACATGATGGGTAACCGCATACCGGAAAATCCCGTCCCATTACGCCCCGATCCGGTTTATCTCGTTGCCTCGGATACATCCCCGGAAAGTATGAGCCATGCCCTGAAACAGGCGAAAATCGAGGGGATTTCCTCAGCGGAACTGCGATTTCTTCCGCTTTCCGGGGCTTTGACTCATTTACCGGCGATCAGGATCAGAATTGACAATATCGGGATGGAATATCTGGAGGGAGACGTTGATTTAACGCCTCCCGAAGGATGGGCGCTCAGCGCCAAAACCCTGAAAGGAATCAGGATAATGCCGGGAAATTACGGCATCATGGAGTTTTCCACATCGGGAGTGAAACCCAATCCTGACAACAGATACAAATTTGAGGCGTCTTTTAAAGAAAGCGGGGGAAGCGTGGCGATATTGCGCGGGGAGGTTTCTGAACTGGTCGCCCTGTATGGAACGCCTGTGATCGACGGTGACGCTTCTGATTGGAAAAACGCGCGTTACATACATCTGGATACTCCCGATAAGGCGGTCGGTTTGGTCCCCTATATGGATTGGAACCTGAGCGCGGACGTCTCCACCATGTGGGATGAAAATTATTTTTATTTTCTTGGAATTGTCCGCGATAATGTCTTTCACCAGGAGCGTAGCGGAGAAACCTTCTGGGAGGGAGACAGTTTTCAGATAGGATTCGATGTGGCGCCGGGAAAACGGGATGCCGGCAAGCGTCTTTTCGGGCTTGCCAAAACCCCAAAAGGTTATGAGGCGTGGAGTTGGCCTGTTGCGGGTAAGCGGGAAAGCAGAGGCGCGCCGGAGATCGGATTTTCATTCAAATCGCCGGAAAAGGACGTATATATTTATGAAGCGGCGATACCGGGGTCCCTGCTTCAGCCTCTTGAAATGAAAGAGGGGGGTTCGTTCGGTTTCACAATGCTTTTGAACGACAATGATGGCGGGGGGCGGCGGGGATGGCTGGAATGGACGCCCGGGATAGGCACAGGATTCAATCCCGGGCATTTCACGACATGGACATTGGGAAGGGCGCCCATCGACTCCTCCACCAGAAATTAGGGATTGTCCTGAATAAATTCATGAATCGACAAACGCAATTCCCTTCAAAGAACGCCATTTTTTAATTGTCAGATCAAAGAACGCCGTGTTAAGAAGCGAAATCAATTATTTTGTGACATTTCCATGGAAATTAAAAAGAATTCAAATTCGTCGAGCGGGGCGGGGTCCCTGCAAAATGGAGCGGTTCCACAAAAGCGGAAAAATCGGGATATATCTCCTTCGCGGATTATTCTCTTCAGCTTTGCCGGCGCCATCCTCGTGGGAGCTTTTCTTCTTTCCCTTCCCATCAGCGCCGCGAAACTCCCGCTGGCGCCGGAGGACGCCCTGTTCACCGCGACAAGCGCCGTATGCGTTACGGGTCTGATCGTAGTGGATACGGAGAGAGACCTTTCCTTTTTCGGTCAGCTGGTGGTCATGATTCTCATCCAGCTCGGGGGGCTGGGGATCATGACCTTTTCTACCTTTTTCGTTCTCATGCTCCGGCGTTCTTACATGTCGCACAGTAATGTGATATTATTAAGAGACACCCTCTCTTCCGAGGCGCCCGATTTGCGGAAACTTCTCTTCGCCGTTTTCAAAGTGACCATCATGTTCGAGCTGTGGGGAATGCTCCTTTTATATCTGAGTTGGAAAGACGTCATTCCCGGGGAAAGGATCTGGTGGGATTGTCTTTTTCACTCGGTCAGCGCCTTTTGCAACGCGGGATTTTCAACCTTCAGCGAAAACCTTTCCCGGTATCGACAGATTCACGCCGGATGTCTCGTGATCATGGCGCTGATCATGCTGGGAGGTTTCGGATTCAGCGTGCTGGATTCCCTTTTATACAGAAAGGCATATCTGAAGCTGGGAATAAGAACGCTGCCTCTTCAGACAAAGGTGGTGTTGGCGACTTCTGGAATTCTGATTCTGACAGGCGCGCTTTTTTTCTGGGCGGTGGATGGGGGGCATTCCCTGGTGAAAGACGATTTCTTCAGCGGTGGTTTCCACGCCCTGTTCCAATCGGTTACGAGCCGGACAGCCGGATTCAATACGGTGGATTTCGCTGCCGCCAGCCATCTGGGATTGGTCCTTATTATGGGATTGATGTTTATCGGGGGAAGTCCGGGATCAACGGCCGGAGGCATCAAGACGACAACAGCCGCCATCGTGTTTGCCACGATCCGAAGCCACTTGAAATCGCCGGGAAAGCCTGATGTAGAGATATTCCGAAGGCGGGTTCCCCCCGAGACCGTAAGCCGCGCCTTTATTATACTGGTTCTCAGTTTGCTGGCGGTTCTGATCGTTGCCGTATCGCTGTTTATAACAGAGCGCAGCCGGATCAACGCCTGGCCAGCGGGTCAGGAGCCGGTATTGAGAATTTTTTTTGAAACGATTTCCGCCTTTGGCACGGTAGGACTTTCTACCGGCATTACCCCCTTTTTATCGCGAATAGGCAAGTTGATCATCACGTTGACGATGTTTGTGGGACGTTTGGGTCCCTTGACCATTGTGCTGGCTCTGGTGGAGATGAAACAGCCGACAAAATACCGCTATCCCGAGGAGAAGATGATGGTGGGATAGGGCAAGTTGCGTTCATGGAAACATTTCAAGAACGGAAACATGGCATGGAAAAGGAAAACGGAAACATTAAAAACATACTGGAAGGCATGATCAGGAAAGGTCTGGAGGCATATTCGAGGAGTATGGGAATGGCGTCTCCCGAGGTTCCGATTTTGATCGAGAGGCCTGCGATAAAGACATTTGGAGATTTCGCCACAAATATCGCCATGCAAACCGCCGGAATATTCAAGAAGAATCCGATGGCGATTGCGGAAGGAATCAAAGCCGGGATAGGCGTAAATCCGTTCGTCAAAGAAGTCAGCGTAGCCAAACCGGGCTTTATCAATTTTCATCTTGCCCCCGGATCGAGCAGTTATATTCTGAATACGATCTGGAAAGAGGGGGAGCGTTTCGGGAAACAGGCGACGGGAAAGGGGAAAAAGGTCCTGATTGAATTCATGAGCGCCAATCCAACGGGACCGCTTCATATTGGTCATGCGAGAAACGCCATTCTGGGGGACTCGATTGCCCGCGCGCTCGAGGCGGGTGGATATGAGGTCACGAGGGAATATTATTATAACGACGCCGGGGTTCAGATGAAAAAACTGGGGCTGTCGCTCCGGGCGCGCTATCTCCAGGAGCTGGGAAGGATTGCGGAATTCCCTGAAGACGGTTATAAGGGCGAGTACATGATTCACATCGCCCGGGACCTGATAAGCGAAAAAGGGGACGCCCTTGCAACAGAAGAGGATACGGAGATTTTCACGCATTATGCCGCCTGTAAAATAATAAAACTGATCGATGAAGATTTGAAATGTCTGGGCATTCGTTTCGACAACTGGTTCAGCGAGTCTTCCCTGCACGAAAAGGGAAAGGTGGCGGAGTCGCTTCAATATCTGAAGGACAAGGATATGCTCTATGAGAAGGAGGGCGCCTGGTGGCTCAGAACACAGGCGTTCGGCGATGAGAAGGATCGCGTTGTCATCAAATCCGATGGGGAAAAAACCTATCTGGCGCCTGATATCGCCTACCATAAGGACAAACTGGAAAGGGGTTATGATCTGCTGATCAACGTACTGGGCGGGGATCATCACGGCTATGTGCCGCGCCTCAAAGCCGGGGTTCAGGCTCTGGGTTACGATGCCCGGAAACTCCAATGTATCGTGTTCCAGATGGTATCTCTTCTGAAAGACGGAGAGACCATCAAGCTCTCCACCCGTTCCGGGCGGTTCATAACGTTGCGCGAGGTGGTCGAAGAATTGGGAGTCGCCGTTGTCCGTTTTTTCTTTCTCATGAGAAGCTCGGACAGCCAGATGACCTTCGATTGGCAGCTGGCGAAGGATCACTCCATGAACAATCCGGTATATTATATTCAGTACGCTCACGCCCGGTGTTGCAGCCTGTTCAAAAAAGCGGAAGAGATGGGGATAAAATGGCAGGGAATGAACGAGAATATACTTTCTCTTTTAACTTTGGAGGAAGAGGAAAATATCCTGAAGATTCTGGAAAAATATCCCGAAACGGTTCAACTGTGCATTCAAACCCTTGAACCTCACCATATCACAACTTATCTCAGGGAGCTGGCGGGATCGTTCCATAATTTCTTCACAACGGGAACCAAGGAAGAAACAAAGCGCATTATCATACCGCAAGAGCCAGTTCTTACCCAGGCGCGGTTGTGTCTTGTTTTCGCCCTGAAACGAGTTCTTGGGAATGCGCTCCATCTGATCGGGATCGAACCGCTCGAACAAATGTAAGGGAAGGCTTCCCGCACAATTTCCTTGAATTGTCCGCTGAAATCATAATAAGCGTTATATTATGTTGACTGGCTTGACACGGCGGGAACAAAGGATTCTTCTGTTCCTTGTGGGAATGATCGTCGCCGGATTAGCCATCCACCATTTTCGAACCGGATTTCACAGAGAAGACCTGTCAAAAACTCAAGAGGAAAAGAAAGGGGGGGAAAAGAAAAGCGTCGGGGAAGAGGATTCCCCGGAAACCGTTTCCATCCCAACTTATCCGATCGACGTCAATGCCGCCTCCATCGAGGATTTATGTCTGCTTCCCCACATAGGCGAGGTCAAGGCAAAAGCCATCGTGGCGTACCGCGAAAAAAATAAAGGCTTCCGCGAACTGAACGAGATCACCCGGGTTCCGGGGATAGGCGATGCGACTTTTCAAAAAATCAGGGAAAAAATTACCTTGGAAGACCGGAACACCACGCAGACTACGGAGAAACCATCGGAAATCCTCGAAAATCCTATACCAGTACCAGAGAAAGATTCTTCAACAAAAGGTAACCATAAAACCGGGGATATTCCCCGGAAAATCAATATCAATACCGCTGGAATGGAAGAACTTATGACCCTGGAACAGATCGGGGAAGTCAAGGCGAAAAGGATTATGGAATACCGGAGCCGATATGGTCCCTTTCGTTCGGAAAGGGATCTCCTGAAGATACGGGGTATAGGAGAGAAAATCCTGTCTTTGAACAGGGACAAAATCGCGGTAAGCGGGGATTAAATATCTATCGAAAATCTAAAAAGATAGGTTCCAAAAAAATATCATTTTATTTGACAGATGATCTGGAATCAAGATATAAACTTTTAATGTATAGGTGGTTATATTGGAATTATTTACAAGGAAAGGTTGTGAATTACCATGAAAAATCGAACGCGACTGATTTGGCGTCTCGTTTTAGCTTTTTGCGTGATCCTTCCCTTTGCTGAATGCCAGCCCTCAAATCCCTTTGCGCCCACAGCGGCTATGGACACGATGAGTGAGGGCTCCGTAACGGGCGGAATGCAATCAACCCAATATATTGACCGTATGAGGGATGTTGGAATAGCCCCCAGCCCCCAAAGGAGGGAAACAAAGGAAGGGTCTTATGAAGAATTTGGCGCTTATGACATGGGCTTTGAACCGGACATGTCGAGAATGAGGGGAAGGGGTTCTTCCCAGCAATCCATGGCCACCCCCGTTCCCACCCCGAAACAAATACGCGTCCTGACCGGTTCCCGGGTTCAATGCGCCGTCAGCGGCGAGATTCTGGAAGACATCATTTACAGAGACGTTCCGGAATGGGAAAAGGATAATTTTTATGATGACGGAACCCACGGCGATACGGAAGCGGGAGACGGAACCTATACCAATATTACAGTGCGTAATGATGTCATGAGCCCGAGTTCTCATCTGGTTCTGCAGCGCCTCTTGACCCTGATGGAGAATATAGAGGGCATGGAACCGATGGATTTTTACAGATTGAACGTCGTAACCTCGGAGCCGTTATCTTCCCTTCCGAAACAGATCGATGAAGAACAGGATCGCGATATGAAAATGAGCGAGTGGAATGACCGGTTTTTACGGATGTTCCGAGTGAGAGAAAACGATCCCCTGAGCGAGTTTTATCCCTTGTATGTCCCTCCCCCTCCCGCTCATCCCAATGTTCCGCTTCCTGCGGGTTTCCAACCGGTCATCAAAGCCACGCCGACCCCGGAGACAGGCGGCATGATGGGTTATGGAGTGGCGGGAGAGGGCGCGGGCGGTCACATGGGAAATTATTACAGGCGGGGGCAGGGATCATCGATGGGAGAATTCGAGGAAGGAAGATTTTGAGGATCGCCAATAATGATCAAACAAAAAGAAGCCCTTGACATGTTGGAGGACATCAGGAAGCTCCACGAATTGTGGATATCCTTTGATCAATTTCTCTTGAAATCTTTCACCACAGATCCCATCAGCCAGGAGATGGAGCAGCAATTTCTCGATATAAAGAGCAAGACATCGAAATATTTACGAGTGCTTGCGCAAAAGATTGATTCCAAACAGTTTAAATACGAGCCGGATAAAATGACCAATTTATTGAGGCAAGCTATCTCCATCATACATTTGAGGGGTTTGCCTATGGCGGATCGGAAAAACCTGATCATTTTATGGCATGAGGCGTATATCCATCTCACCCAGGTGATGGGGGCTTTTGAATTTATATCCGAAGGATATCAACCCAAGAAGAAGGAAAGCAGGGATACATCGATCGCGGCATTGAAGAAGGGGGCTGCGGATGCCCAGAAAAGAAACAAAAAAGAGGGTATGGGAAAAACCATTATCATGATCGCCCTTTTCATCCTGATCGTTGGAGTCGTATTCTTTATGATAAAAAGATGATAGGGGAGAGATAAATTTTATATTGACGAACGATTGAAATATTAAGAAATAAATACTTGTTCTGTCCGATGATAAGGAAAGGATCTCAGAGAGGGATAATAATTTCGTCCAGCCTGTGGTCTTATTTCGAGGAAAGGTGGATTAAATAAATGAAACGAAACCGGAAACCGCAATCCTCCATGTTAAATGCCTCCCTTAACAAAAGCTTGAGATATTGCTGTTTGCTCCTTTTATGTCTGCCACTCATACTGGGAAGCGGATGCGCGAAGGAACGGGCGAAACTCCACCTTAACAAAGCCCGGAAGTTGCTCACTCAAGCGGAACAGAGAGAAGCGGAGCGCCTCGAAAAAGAAAACTATGACTCTACCAAAAGCCAGATTGAATCAGCGGACAATCTTCTGATGGATAAGAAATACAAACAGGCGTTGAGCAGCGCCAGTTCTGCAAGAGACAAGGCAAGCAAACTCCTGGAAAACACGCGCTCCAAGCTGGCTGCCCAGCGTCTGAATGAGGCGAAGATATCTCTCGACGTTACGGACCGAAACAACGGCGTACAGGAGGATCAGGAGCGATACAAGAAAATCAAGGACCTTTACAACAAGGCGCTGGAAAAGCAGCGAAAGAACAAATGGGATGACGTCATAAACCTTTGCGAGGAAGAAATGCGCGAAGTGGATACCTTGTTGCGTCGCCTGCAAGATCAGGCGAAACAGAAACAGATGGCGGCTCTTGCCAAATTTGACGAAATGAAAGCAGCCGGCGCCCAGGATTACGCCCCCGACTCCGTTATTGCGGTACAAGACATGCTGCGTACGTTAGACAAGCATATTAACGAAGACAGGGACTATCTGGGAGCCATTAACCTGGCGGATGACACCATAAGGAAGTGTGAGGAAGGCGTTACTGCCACGAAGGAAAAGATTGCCCGGGAACAGATCGCCAAGATTGAAATCGGATTGTCGGACGCGACGGACAAAGGCGCCCTGGTTTACGCGCCGGAGCTTTTAAAGGATTGCAACGAGGCGTTCGACGCCCTCCTTCTTCAATATCAGGAAAAAAAGTATGACAACGTGATTGACACCGCAAAGATACTCACCCCGAAGGTGGAAAGACTGATTTATACTACCCGCAAAAAATCCTCGGAAGTCAAGATCGAAACAGTCAGCAAGGAAATCGCCACGCTCGATAAGGGGGGGGCAAGGCAATATCTTCCCGGACGCGTCGAGAAAATCGTCGAATTTTACGACAACGCCATGAAAAAGCACGAGGAAGAAAGTTTTGAAGAAGCGGAAGATGAGTGTTTGAAAGGACTCAGGGAAGCGGAGAAAACCCACGCTGCCTTCAATGATCTTGCCCTGGAAGCCATGCGCAACGCAGCGGAATCGCTGGAAATATCGCGCAATGTTTTCGACGAATCGGGTGATATTTTCATGATACGCGCTGACATTCCCCTTACGGGGCTGGACCTTACTTTCGAGCAAGCCAAGGAAACCATGAGGGGCGAACTGGAAGACACGCTGAACGAATGCCGCCTGAATCTGGGAATTGCCAAGCTGCGCCAGGAAGAAGGGGGATACCGTAAAGCCATCGAGATTGCGGGTTCCGTGAAGCAAAGCGCGGAGTATGTATTGAACGAAACATATCACGTGGTGGCTCATAACGTCATCATGGAGCTGGCGAATCAGATAACCAAAAGGGAGGCGGACGGCGCGCGGGAATATGCGCCGGTAGAGTTGGATCGCACCAAGAATCTTCTGGAAAAGACCAAAGAGATTCTGGCGCAGGGAAATTACAGGGAAGCGGTAAGAAAGGGCTCCGAAACCCGCGCCCAACTGGAGTTGACCACACAGGAACTTGCCCAGCGAGCTGTCGAGAACATGAACGCCGCGCGAAAGGAAATCGAGGAAGCCTCCCAATACAGAACCGCTGAATTCCAGAAAACAGAGCTGGAGCAGGCTCAAAAATTGTTAAATGAAGCCCAGCAGGCGCTGGATGTTCAGAAACTGAAAGCCGCGGTTGAAACCGCTTTGGAGGCCGCCCGCGTTGCGCGCGCCGCCTCCCAGAAATCCTCGCAACTGTGGTGTGAGCAAGTTCTCGGGGAAGCGGAGGCTGCCATTGCGGATTCCGAGGAAGCGGGATCGCTCAATTATGCTGCGGAAGAGTTGGACGAGGCAAAACGCTTTCATCTATCGGCGCAAAACCTGTACAACGGAGAGAACTACCTGGAAGCAAAGGACGTTGCCGCGCGTTCCGCCCAAAAGGCGAGGGATGCGCGGTACAAAAAGATCATCACGGCGGAAACGGCTATCAATGAAGCCAAGAGTTACAACGGGTGGAAATACCGATACGCCCTTCTGTCCCAAGCCATTGTAGATGCAAAGATGGCTCGGCAATTCATGGAAAAGAAAAATTATTTCTCCTCATCGACATTTGCCGAGAAAGCCGCGCTGGAGGCGCGGGAGGTGGTTCGAGAGTCGCAAAAAGCGGCGTTCAGAGAAAGAATTGCGAACATCTCCTCGGATATGGATAAGGCGCTGAATTCTGGCGCCAATTATTACCAAACCGATGAAATCAAAAAGATATACCAGCAGCTGGCTGATATTCAGGAGGAATTCCATGTGGATAAATTTGATTACCTGAGCGCCAGACTGGATAAAATTGAAGCCGATCTGGAACATCTCATTGCCGCGACGCCGGAGGTTCTGGAAAAGATTTTAGCCGAACAGCGGGATCGACTTGCCGCGCAGAAGGAAACCGATGCCGTCGATTATGCGCCCGATCTTATGCAGGAAGCGGAGCAGTATCTCCGCTACTCCAAGATCGATTTCGACAATCGGAAATTCACGCAATCGTATCGAGATCTCCGAAAAGCCATGTCCAGTCTCAATGAGGTGGAACGCCGGATCAACATGAATTCCTATGCGGAAAAATCCGGAGAAATCCTCGATGATTTAAACAACGCCCTGAACGCTTTCGACGAGGTGCTTTCCCTGGGACCCGACGCCCTGACGCTTTTCACTCAAGATGTGTCCGGAAAGGGACAATATATCAGCATGGCGGGAAGAATGCGCCCCGAAGAATTCCGGAATACCGTCACCCAGTTATATCACAAAGCCAATCAGATGGAAGTTCCCCGGGACGCGGGGAATCTCCACAAGGATTTTGTCGATATGCTGAACGACATCCGGGTGGCGTCTCTCTACTTCGAGAAATTGATCATACTGGATGAATATAAACCCGAAACCCGCAGGGAATTCATTGACAAGGCTTTTGACTTGATTGAAAAAGCCAAGGAAAAACGCTCGATTTTACATGAAACCTTCATCAATCAAGAGGTCAACATGCGGCTGGCGAACCTCCCCTGAAAAAAGGCTAACGGGGCTTTATACAGGAGTGAACCATGAATATATTCAATACGCTATTCAAGAATTTCTCCATCAACTATATCATCAAAGTGGAAATTCTGGTGATCCTGACAATTGTTTTGTTCGTGTTTTATATTTTTTATTCCCTGAATCTCTTTAAAAAGCGTTGAATAAAATTCGGGCTGGATGAAACGTTATGGCTGCTGGAAAGACTTTCATGAACCTTGCGGAGAAGATTCAACTATGCAAGGACTACACTACCCTGTGGTCTGATTTCTTCAAGATGTTTGCAGACGGACTGGAGCAGAAGAAAATCGAACCGAATGAAGAAAAAACCTTCAACCAGATAGTCTCCCTTCTTGCGTTCAAGCATTATAAATTCGCGGAAATGATGGAGAAAAAACTGCCCGATCCTGATGGAATCCTGGAGGTCCTGTGCGAAGCGGTCAGTCTTCAACAGTTAAAAGAATTGTCCGAAGCTCAATTTTCCAAGCTCCAGGTGGACTGGCATACGGAATTCATCGCCATGAACAAATGTATGGGGAAGCTTATAATCGATCTTCCTGTGGATAAACGGACGGAAATGAAGATGAAACAAAAGGGAGCGGACGCATCCCCTAAAATGGCGAAACCAACCCCCCAGCCGCCCCAAAAATAAGAATCCGAGCTTTTATATATATTGTTCATTCTGACATTTTTTCAATTTTCATAACATTTTCAAATAAGCGAGGTGGTTTATTCATGGGAAAAAAGAAGGAGACATCTCTCAAAACCGGGAAAAAGACGCCATCGAAACCGAAACGTTCTGAAGATAACAAAAAGTCCGCAGTAAAGGACGCCAAAATCGGAAAGCCCGCGCCGAATAAAACGAGGGTCGCCAAAACGTCTATCAAGAAAAAATCCGAGACGAAACCGAAAGTCTCTTCTAACAAAAGCGCCACGAGAGAATCCTCCACGGCCCCCGCAAAGCGCCGGAAAACCGCTTCCGGGAAAACACTCCCCGCTTCCTCGGAAAAAACGCATCCCCTCATTCCGGAAGTCATAAGCGTTGAATTATCCAAATTCGAAATGGAACCTCCCTACTACCGAAAGCCTTCCACATCGCCCCAGGAAGGTCCTCCTCGCGAATTGCCGATGGGATACGGGGATACCAGAGTTGTCATACTGGTTCGTGATCCGGAATGGATCTTCGCCTACTGGGAAATCAATGATAAAACCAGAACGCTTCACAATCTGCCGCGCGGAAGACATGATAAAACGCTTGCTCTGAGAATTTTCGATGTCACGGGAATTGAATTCAACGGCTCCAATGCAAATCGTTTTTATGACGTCATTATAAACGATTACGCCGTGAGCTGGTATCTGCGAATGTCCGAAGTCAACCGAAGTTGGTGCGTGGATCTGGGTTATTATGATATCGAACGGGGAGGCTTTGTAACGCTTGCCCGCTCCAATATAGCGAACACGCCTCCCGGCGGCGTTTCCTTCAAGGGCGATGAGGAATGGATGCGCGTCGGGGGGGAAGAATATGGGAAGATTCTGAGACTTTCGGGGGGATTCGATATCGAGGATTTCCGAGGTTCGGAAAATCTGTTGCGCTCCATAGCTGAAAGGATCAAACTGCAGGTGGAACGAAGCCAGGGGGCAAGCGGCGCAGTAAGTTCCGGGCAGACGGGAACGCAGAACAAAAAAGAAGACGCCTTCCGGCTGACTGTCAATACGGATCTGATTGTCTATGGCGCCACACAACCGGGCGCGCGCGTAACGATCCAAGGAAAAAGCGTTCCGGTAGGCAATGATGGAACATTCAGCGTATATTTTTCATTGCCCGAAGGGGCGCAGAACATTCCCGTGAAAGCCGTCAATGCCGGAATGAACCGGGAATGCGAGAAAACGCTGAAAATAACAAAGGAGACCTGTTGACGCAAACCACATGACAGAACATGCCATAGAGGTTGTTAATCTATCGAAACGTTACAGGATTTACCGTCAGCCTATAGATCGTCTTTTGGAGTGGATACTGCCCTTTAAAACGCCCCTTTCGCAAGAATTCTGGGCATTGCGGAATATATCTCTCTCCATTTCAAAGGGAGACGCTGTTGGCATTATCGGCGCCAACGGCGCCGGGAAAAGCACCCTGCTCAAAATCATATCAGGAACATCCTCCCCCACCCGGGGAAAAGTTCAGGTTAACGGCCGCATTGCGGGATTACTGGAGCTGGGAATGGGCTTCCATCCGGAATTGACCGGAAGGCAGAATATCAAAATGAACGGGAAGCTTCTGGGGCTTTCCGAACAGGAGCTGGAAGAACATCTTCCAAGCATTACCGCCTTCAGCGAATTGGGGGATTTCATCGATCAGCCGCTGCGAACCTATTCCTCGGGGATGTATGTCCGATTGGGCTTTTCCGTTGCTGCCAGCGTGAATCCGGACATTTTGATCATAGATGAAGCCTTGAGCGTGGGAGATGCTCACTTTCAGCAAAAATGCGTCAGAAGAATCCGGGAAATTCATGAAAAGGGCGTCACATTGCTCTTTGTTTCACACGATCCCGGCGCTGTCAGAAACCTCTGTCGCCATGCTATCCTTATGGAGGAAGGCGCAATCATATCCAGTGGGGATTCCGAGGAAATGCTGGATCATTATAACGCCCTTATCGCAAAGAGAAGTTCCCGGGAAACGGGCTTCCGAATGGAGCGGGTGATATCCGGCTCCCCTCATCTGGCGACAAGGCATTCGGGGAACTTCATGGCTGTCATTACCGACGCCGGACTCCTGAATGAACAGGGAGAAAAGATCACCTCCGCCTGTTCAGGAGATAATATAAAGGTATATGTAAAAACATTTTTTCTCGGGGACGTCGATAATCCCACAATCGGATTTCTGATAAAAGACCGGCTTGGAAATGAAATATTTGGAACCAATTCCTATATGTTGGGGCGTGAGCTGGGTAGATATAAATCCGGGGAAACCCTGGAGTTGAACTTTTCGTTTCCCCTGAATATCGGTTCGGGGGAATACACTCTGACAGCCGCGGCTCATGCCTGGGAATTTCATACCGATGGTTGTTACGATTGGGCGGACAAGATTTCAATTTTTACCGTGATTCCCTCCACGGACTTCAAATTCATCGGATCAACGAAATGCTATCCCGTCATTTCTCATAAAAAAATACCATCCTCGGAGAACGCGGCGCAAATGTTACTGGATCAGCTTTTTAACGACGCCCCGCATGATCTCCACATGGGACCTGCTTGTCAAAAATTCCTGTGCTATGGCTGGTATAACAGCGAACAGGCGGAACCGGATCATACCCTGCGCTGGACCGATGGAGAATTCGCCTTTGTTATCCAGCCCAAAGGGAATCGCCTGGTTTTGAATTGCGCTTGCGCCAAACCGGATATCGCGTCCCAACCCGTTCAAGCCTGTGTCACAGCCAATGGCGCGCCGGTGGGCGCATTTTCCATCGATCAATCCAGCCTCAAGGAAATCATCATGATCCTTCCCGAAGAATTGGTCGGAAAGATCGTTTTGTTCATCGTAAAACTGAGTTCAACCTGGAAACCTTCTCGGTATCATCAGGGTTCCGATGAAAGGCGACTGGGCGTCATAATCCGGGATATCAGAACGGAGGATTGATTTTTATGCTTTCGTACGGCGGTTTTACCAGGCGTTTCTTGCAATCCGGTTGTATCAATATCCCGCAGGAGATGCGTCATGGATTTTGAAAAAATAAAAGAAGACGAGATTCTGAAAAAAATCAATCAATATATTTCGGAGAGCGGGAACTATGGTTCCCCCGCAAATCCGGATAATTTGCTGAACGGTTTCAATGATGATTTTTTCAGGACTTTAAGCATACTCCAGCAGGTGAAGGATCCTACGCAAATTCCCAGGGATACCCGTTTCCGTTTCCTGAAACGCGTCATTCAGAGACTATTCCGAACGTTCACAAGGGGACAGGTTGAATTCAACCGGATCGCGACAGACGTTCTGAACAGACTCGCGGGCGATATCCGGCAATTCTTTCATTTTTACCAGTTGAACCTGTTGGAACATAACAAGCGCATTGAAGATTTGCATTCCATTCTGGAAAACCAGAGGCAATCCTTGAAGGAAATCCTTGAAGATCTTATTCGAAAAACAAATCAGGGTTTTGAACGATTGATCCAGCAAACAGACGCCACCAGCAACTATCTGCAAAAGGAGATGGATCAAAAGTCGAATCAGATACAGGAAGGTCTGAGCCTTCTGCATAAACGCATCGATGACGAGAGGGGCTCGATATTTTCCGTGATGGAATCTATAAAGGAATCCCTTCACGACAGAATCGGTCATGTCCAACAAAATCTGCATCAGCGCATCGATGATGAGAAGAAGAGCATTTATGATTCCGTACCCGGTTTTGGATTTGTGGAGAACAAGATCCAGGAAACGAAGGATCATAATGAAAAACTTGTAAAATTGATCGACGGGGAGCTGCGAAAAGTGGAAGCCCGGTTCAATCCCGCCGAAATTTACGGGTTATACCAGGAACAAAACAATATCACGGATGAGATATACTTTAAATTGGAACAGAATTTCCGGGGAACGGATGAATACATCGCGGAGCGTCAGGATTTTTACAGAAACCTGTTATCCGCTCATCATGAAGAAATGAAGGACGCGGAAGGATATTACCTCGATGTGGGATGCGGTCGCGGCGAACTTCTGAAGATGCTGCAAAGCGACAATATCCCTTCCCGGGGCATCGATATCAACGATCAGATGGTGGAAAAATGCCGTGAAATAGGGCTTTCGGTTTCCCGGGATGACGCCATATCTTATTTGAAATCCTTGCCCGATGGGGAACTGCGGGGAGTCGTCGCCCTCCAGGTGATCGAGCATCTTTCCATCAAAACCCTGTTTGAATTCTTGTATCTGATTCACGAAAAGCTGCAGCCCGGAGGCATTGTCGTCCTGGAAACCATCAATCCCGAATCGGTGTATGCGCTGCGGTGGTTCTACATGGACTACACGCACAATCGTCCGCTGCCCGCCCCCCTTGTGCAGTTTTTCCTTTATATGGCTGGGTTTACCCAACTGGAAACTATTCTACGATCCCCTGTGGAAGGCTGGAAACAAATGGCTGTTACGGGTAAAGACATAATGCTCGATGACAATTTCAACAAGCTCAACAACTTCTTATTCGGATATCAGGATTATGCCATCAGGGCAATCAAATAAAAAAATCCTCGCCATCAATTTTTTCCCCGCCTTCACTCCCCCTAAAAGCGGCGGGGAACTCCGCTATTATCATATCTATCGTTTCCTGCGAAATTATTACGACATCACCATGGTCAATCCCACTCATCTTTTTGTCGAACCGGAAGAGATTCAGCGCTTTCCCAATATGAGGGAATTTCGGATACCCAAAAACAAACATCACCTTTTTCTCCACCGGTTCTTTTCGAGAGTGGGGCGTTTCCGGGAATGTTCCGCCGTGGTTGTCATGCTGGCTTCTTCTCGCGACAAAATGTTAAGAAATACGATAGAAAAACATTTATTGGAGGCGGACATCGTCATTCACGAATCGCCCTTTCTGTTTCACCTGACTCCCAGAAGAGAAAACCAGATTTTCATCTATAATTCCTACAATGTTGAATACAAACTGCATCGCGAGATGTTGAATGGAGCGCTTGGGGCTGTCATATCCCGAAAGGTCCGCAGCGCCGAAAAGCGGGCTTGCCGCATGTCAGACCTTGTCTTCGCATCCTCGGAACAGGATCGGCTCGATTTTTCCCATCTTTACGATATCAGTCTCCGGAAAATTATCACGGTTCCCAATGGAGTAGATCCGGAAGAGATCACGCCGGCTTCCCGGGAGGAGCGCGATCAGGCGCGGAAAGAACTGGGGCTGAAAGAAAAACCTGCGTTGATCTTTTTCGGAAGCGCTCATCCGCCGAACAGGGAGGCGGCGGAATTCATTCTCGATCGGTTGGCGCCTGCATTCCCTCAGGCTTGTTTTCTCATCGCGGGAAAGGTATGCGAGGCGTTGGCGGAGCGCCATCTTCCCAATGTCACAATGTTGGGAGTCTTCACCGATGAGGAAAAACATCGAATACTCAAGGCTGCGGATGTTGCCCTGAATCCCATGTTTGCGGGCTCCGGGTCCAATCTCAAGATGTTTGATTATTTGTCCGCGGGATTACCGGTTATAGCCACCCCCACCGGCGCCCGGGGCGTTCCTTTGATCAATTATACAGAGGCGATCATAACCGAGGCGGAGGGCTTTCCAAGATGTATAGAGACGCTTCTTTCACGGCCCGATTTAAGGCAAATCCTGTCCCGAAGGGGGAGAAGCGTCATTGAGGAGAAATATCACTGGAAACATGCGGCGGACAAAATTCATGCGGCAATCGAAGACCTTCACAAGCCCCATGTCACTGTCGTAAATGATTTCCCCCTTGTTCCGCCGCGCCATGGCGGGCAATACCGCATTCTCAATCTGTATCGCAATCTCTCCCGGTATATTCCCGTCAATTATCTCTGTCTCCACAAAGAGTCCGATGAGATAGAAGAAACGCCCCTGGAGGAACGGTTTCTGCAGACCGCCATTCCAAAGGGATTGTTCTGGCGGATGTCGGAGAGCGTTCTCAATCGCCTTTTAGGATATACTATCGACGATATCCTGGGAATTTTCTTTGCGCATCGAAATCGTATATTGAAAAGAGAAGTGGCTCAGGCATCGGCGTTCAATGATATATTGATTGTGGTTCATCCCTACCAATGGAAGGTTCTCCGGCGTTATAGAAGCAAAAACATCTGCATTTATGAATCGTTGAATTATGAAACGGCGTTAAAGAGGGAAACGCTTCCCGGGATCATTGCCCGTTTCCTTGTCATGTTTGTCAAGGGTATCGAAAAACGCGCTATTGGGGAAAGTCGCGCGACGCTGACGGTATCCGATGAAGAGGCGGAGGCTTTCACCCGCGATTTTGGACTGAACGCCAAATGCATAACCATTCCCAATGGCGCGGATGCGTCGAAAATTCAACCGGCGTCACCCCAGGAGAAAGAGGCGTTGAAACGCCTGCTCGAACTGGGTGAACACAAGGTTGCCCTGTTCATCGGGAGCGCTCACCCCCCGAATGTGGAAGCCGGACGCTATCTGGTGGAAAAAATCGCCCCACAAACCCCGGACGTCCTTTTCTTCATTTTAGGGAGCGTGTGTTGGATACTGAAGAACATTCCCGGGAAGCCATCGAACGTGAAATTGTTTTTCGAGGTGGAAGAAGACGTTCGGAATGCGCTTTTCAAGGTGGCGGATATTGCCGTGAATCCCATGACAAAGGGCGCGGGAACCAGTTTGAAGATGTTCGATTGCCTGGCTGCCGGACTTCCTGTCATTTCCACTCCCATCGGGGCAAGAGGCGTTGCCCGGAAGGGCGTTCAACCTGTGATTCTGAGCGAACTGAACCAATTTTCATCCACGATCAGGGAAATCTTCGCCCAACCCGAAAAACGGATTTTCCATGAGCTGCAGGGATGGAATTTTGTCCGGGAATATTTTGACTGGGGCGTCATCGCAAAGAAACTTTACGAAGAACTCTCGACGCTTTTGAAGGGCGTATCTTACGAAAAAACCTTGAAAAAATAGGTTGCTTTCATTTTTTCTTTCCAGTAGGAAAATTACGATTCCCCATTTGATGTTTTTTTGTTCCCGTAACGGGCAAAAATAATAAATCCTATATAAGGAGATCGATCATGAAAATCATGTCGAGGAAGTATATTCGGAATCTTTCCATGATGGTGACGCTGGTTTTTCTGCTTTCCGGAATATCCGGAGTTTACGGCGCCGGATTGCCCCAGATTGTCATGCCCCAGGCCCTCCAGGCGGAGGATGTCATCGGGTATTGCCGTGTGAAAAGCATAACAAACGTTTTGAATGTTGTGGATTACTGGATTGCTCAGGTAAGTCCCCAGACTCCTCCCGGAACCGCCAAAATGAGCGCCGGCGAATTTTTCGGGGACCCGACGCTTGCAAGCGTCGACGCCTCCCGTCCCTTGACTTTCCTTCTGCTGAATCCAAAGAAATTCCCCAATCCCCTGCTTCTTTTCCTTCCCGCAAAGGATGCCGCAAAGATGCAGAGCGCCGTTCAGGAAAAGGGATCTTTCGCCCTTGTAAAAGACAATACCCTGATCATCGGAGATGATCAAAACGCCACGGCAAAAGGGGCGGAGTTATGGAACATGGTCAAACCCTTTTCGGAATCCCCCCTGGATACGGATATTCTTCTTTTTGTGGATGTCGAAAAAACCATGTTGTTCTATGGCGATGATCTCAAACAAAAGATCAAGAATTTTCAGAATCAAATGAATATGATGCAAAACATGTCGCAGCAGCAGCAGCCCGGAATGGCGGAACAGCAGAAACAATTGGAAGCCCAGTTGGATGAGATGATCAAAACGATCAATGATATCAAGAGTCTCAGTTTGAAGGGCGATATGAAAAAAGAAGGACTTCTGACCTCGCTTCTGGTTCAGGCGAAGCCTCAAACAGAGCTTGCCAAACTTTTTGTGAATACCGAGGCGATTTCTCCCAGCCTCTTCAAATTCATGCCCGAGGGGGCGTTAAAAATGGCTGCGACAGGAAATCCGGACGCCCTGAGCGACTTCAATTCCCGTTTCGCCAATCGAGTTCTGATCAAATCCGGCGCAACGAATCAAGGGCAAAACGCGGAATACAAAAAATTCCAGGAACTCCAGAAACAGGTCATCGACAATGAAATGGCCATCAGTTTCTTCCTATCAGGGAAGACCGGCGTCAACGGCGTCGTGGCGTATAAAATCAAAGATCCCAAACTCGCCATGGATTACATCCGCCAGACAAAACAACAACTGCTAATGGCGAACAATCCCGCCCAGGCGCTTACCGTGAACGTAGATTACAAGGAAAACGCCCGCGCTGTGGATGGAATCAATATCCATTCCTATAAGATGACTTTCAGTTCAACCAATCCCATGACTATGCAGAGTATCATGATGTTCCTGCCCGGAGGCGCCCTGGACATGGAAATGGCGATTGTAGATAAATGCCTTGTTACAGGTATGGGAACCCCCGTGGATCAGGCGATCAAGGCGATCAAACTGGGAACAGGAACCACCACGCTTGCAGCCATGACGACATTCCCACAGGGAGGGCAGGTTTATGGCGACATCAACATAATTCCCATGGTCAACGCAATCCTGTCCCCGATGTTTGCCATGATGAGCATGATGGGCGGAGGACAGAATCCCATGGATACTTTAAGCAAGATCAGCGCGCCGCCGGTCACGTTCTTCTCAACCATGCATGATGGCATGATGATGGGCAAACTGGACTTCCAGCTGGAAACAATCCGGAAGATAGCGGAGGGAATCAACTCCATAAAGCAACAAATGATGGCGCCGCCAACTCAGCAATAAAAAATCGGAAAGGACACCGTCAGACGGGTCAGACTGGTCAGACCTTTCAGACGGGTCAGACTGGTCAGACCTGTCAGACTGGTCAGACTGGTCCCTAGTCCGACCCACGTAAAGGAGGTCTTCGATGTTTGGTTTATGGAAGGCGTCTCCCCTTGCCTTATCTGCGCTTTGCGGGCTTCTCTTCAGCCAGGGGGGGTGCGCCGCCACGAAGAGTGAATTGACCTGGGTAAGAGGCGGCATCGAACGGGGTCCTCTGAATAAAAAAACCATCGCCCTGGAATTTACCGGCGGGTCTTTCGGCGAAGGCGGAGGACACATCCTTTCCGTACTGAAAAAACATGGACTCAAGGCGTCTTTCTTTTTCACCGGGGATTTCTTTCGCACGCCTGAATTCGACGCAACTATCAAAGCCATTGTGATGGATGGACATTACCTGGGAATACATTCGGATACGCATCCCCTGTATTGCCCCTGGGATAACCGCGATAAAACCCTTGTTTCCAGAGAGGATTTTGTGGCGGACATTCGCGCGGCGCAGGAATACCTGATAAAATACGGCGTGGATCCAAAGAAAAACAGATACTGGATACCGCCTTACGAATGGTACAATGAAGATATTTCCCGATGGAGCGAGGAACTGGGATTGATCCTGATCAATTTTTCCCCAGGCTCCTATTCCAACGCCGATTATACGGGTGAAGCGGATAAGAATTTCCGTTCCTCGGATTTCATCTATCAAAAGATTCTGGAGAAGGAAGCGTCGGATCCGAATGGTCTGAATGGATTCCTGTTGCTGATTCATATCGGAGCGGGACCGGGAAGAAAGGACAAGTTTTTCCTGCGTTTGGAGCCTCTCATTCTCGAGCTCAAAAAACGGGGCTATCGTTTTGTCCGGGTAGATGAGATGCTCGAGCCGTTTTTCAACAAATCGTAATAATAACGATAGAGATCATGAAGGGTATTTCGGAGTGGGATTTGGGGGCGCCACCTGGTCATGCGGGAGAGTTTGGCGTGAGAACCCCTCGTTTCCGGAACATCCGTTTGGCGAAACCGATCCGGATCGATTTCAACGCTTATCTTTTTATCGCAAAAAGACGTCAGGATATTCAAAATACGGCTGAGTCGCAGGCTTTTCCCACTGCAAACATTATACGCCTCGCCGTTAGCGCCTTTTTGAAGGGCGAGAAAATACGCCTTTACCACATCGCGTACATCGGAAAAATCACGTTTCACGGAAAGGTTTCCCACCCTGATGGCGGGAGGCGTGAGCCCCAATTCTATGGCAGCCGCCTGGCGGGCAAAGGCGGGGCACGCGAAATCCGCGCTTTGCCCGGGTCCGGTATGGGAAAAGGGTCTGACTCTTACAATATGGATTCCGGGGTAATCGCTCCATTGCCCGGCGAGGAGATCGATGGCGGCCTTGCTTGCCGCATAGGGATTTTCGGGGCGAAGGGGGCATGTTTCTTTTGTGGGCAATTCCCCTTTGCGGGGGGTTCCATAAACCTCGGCTGAACTCACAATCAGAATACGGGTTTTATTCCCAAGCTCCCGGATCGCCTCGAGAAGGTTGACCGTTCCCATGACATTAATGGAAAAGGTCGAACGGGGATTCGCCCAGCTGGTTGGGACATGGCTGATGCCCGCCAGATGATAAACCTCCCGGGGCTGAACCGTTTCAATCAGTTCGCGAACCTTCCCATAGTCTTCCAGATCGATGGGAAGCGTTTCGGTTTCTTCGATGATTTTTTCTGCAAGGAATTCAGAAACGGGGGGATTCCATTTTTTACCGGAATAAATCGTCCCGAAGACCTTTCGCCCCATCGACAAAAGGCGCTGTGCGAGATAAGGTCCCACAAAGCCGTCAAAACCGGTAACAAGCGCGGAAACTTTCATGTTTCTCATTCATAACTCCCCTGCGATTTTCATACGGATTCCCTCGGAAAAGGGTCGTGGATCGAAGCCGAAGTCGTCGCGGGCGGGCTGAATATCAAAAACCTTGTCTTCTCCGAAGCGTTGTATCTGTTCTGCCGTAAAGCGGGGTTTCCTTGTCGTTTTCTCGTAAATTCTCGCCAGAAAAAGACATAAACCAAGCGGCAGAGGAACAAGGTGAATTTTCCGATTCAACGCCAGGGCAATGGTTTTCACGCAATCACGATAAGAAAAGGGCTCAGAACCCGCCAGGGTATATTCCCTGTTGATAGTCCGGTCATTCTCGAGGCAATCAATGATCGCCTTTACCAGATCGAAGACAAAAACAGGCTGAAAGAGATTGTCGCCTTTTCCAAAAAGAGGAAAAATACTATGGCGGCGGATTTGCTCGACGAGTTTTGTCATGTTGTTATCCCGTGAGCCGCCGTAAATCATGGAGGGGCGCAGAAGGGTATAACGAAGCCCGCTTTTGCGGATGACGTCTTCCCCTTCTATCACCTGGGTTGCGCTTTCACAGGGAAATTTTGTGAAGCGTCGGGTGGAGCTGATGAAAATGGCTCGGGAAACGCCCGCCTGGCGGCAAAGAGGAACAATATCGGAAGCGAAACGGATATGCGCTACATGAACAAGCGTATCAACGCCATTCAGCGCTCGAACGACAGTTTCCGGATGCTCGAGATCGCCTCGCGCAATCTGGACTTTTTCTTTGGGGATAAAGACTTCGTTCATTTGGGTTCTGACAAGACAGCGGACCGAATAATCCTTATCGATCAGATGGGGGATGAGATAGGAACCGGTATGGCTTGTGGCGCCGGTGACAAGAATCATAATCTGTTTTCCAATCCTTTCCTGCGGATCAAATCCATATAGACATTCCATTGACGATCCAGGACAAGTTTCTCCGAGAAATATTCCCGTGCGCGCAAAATCGCCGCCCGGCTGAAAGTTTCCGCTTTTCCCGGATTGGCGAGCAGATCAATAACTGAGGCGGCAAGGGCATTGGCGTCACGCGACGGGACAAGATAGCCCGTTCCACCGTGAAGCACTTCCTCGCGGCAGCCGCGGATATTGGTGGCGACAACGGGAACTCCCATTGCCATGGCTTCGATGATCGAGCGGGGCATGCCCTCCCTGTAGGAGGGAAGGGTATAAACCGTCAAGATGGAGAGGAGCTCCGGGATATCGGCCCTCATACCGGGGAAATGGATGCGTTCCGTCAGATTCAAATCCCTGATACGATAGAAAAATTCGCGTTTAGAGGCGTCATGGTCGCTTTCAAGCGCATCTCCTATACATAAGAAATGGGTCTGTGGGAATTGGGATAAGATCAAAGGGGCGGCGCCAATGAACTCGCGATATCCCTTTTCTTTCACCAGCCTGCCTATCATGCCGACGACAGGCGCCTGGGGGGGGATATGGAATTCCGCCCGAAGACTCAATTTAACTTCGGGGGAGATTTTTTCGGGATCAAAGCGGTCTATATCCACTCCGTTCCCGATGGTGATAATTTTGTCGGGTGAAGTGATTTTTTCCCTGATGGCGCTCAAGCGGTCTTCTTCGCTCTGGGTCATGATAAAATCCCCGCATCGCGCCCCCAGCTTTTCCAGGTTGATATGGAAAAAGCGTTTCATCGGATGCATGTCATCGTGAAAATAGAATCCATGGGCGGTATAGATTTTGATCGGAACGCGGGCGCAACAGGCGGCAAATCTGCCGATCAATCCGGCGATCGGCGTATGAACATGGACAATATCGAAATGATTGGCGCGCAGGTAACGATAAAGACTCATTGTGGAATGAAGGTGCTTCCAGGCTTTTCTGCTGCGGGATATGGAAAGGGGCGTCAGGCGAAGTCCTTTTTGTTGAAGAGAGGGAAAATAAGGACCCGGGGAACAGGCGGTGGTGACATCGAGTCCCCGGCTGGAGAGACGTTGAATCAGGGGTAAAAGAAAATTTTGAACCGTAAAATCAACCGCGCACAGTTGTAATACTTTTAATACCATAGATTCTACCAACTAGGGCGCAGTATTGGAGCTTTTACTCGTGAAACTCGGCCGGCGATACCTGTAATAATCCGGGATCGGAATGACCCGGGTAAGATTGATCAGCCTGTTTTTGGCGTCGGTAATTTTTGTGGTGAGATCCGCCGTGTCCTTTCTGGCGAGAGAAGGATCGATCTTCAGGGCGGCTTCCCAAACAGAGATCGCTCTCTGAAGGAATTTTTTCGCCTCCTCTTTGTCGCTGATGATGCGGACGTCGGATCGTCTCTCCGTCGATTTCATGGCGTTGATATGATACTCAGCGGTCAGAAAATATTCATCGCCCCTGGCGGCAAGCGCCTTCGCCCTTGCCGTCAACTCCTTGTTTTCGCGTCTTATCTCGATTTCCGTGCGTTCCTTGAGTTCATAAGCGGCGGTCAGGATGTCGGTTAATTTCATATACTGGTTCACGATCTGGGAGATGATATAAAGCGTGGCGTCATAATCCTTTTTATCGAAAGCGAGCCGGGCTTCGGAGAGGTCTCTCTGGGCATATTCCATGATTCCGCTTTGCGCCCGGGAATTTTCCGGGTCCTTTTCCAGAACATAAAAAAATTCCGTTTTGGCTTCCTCGTCAAGATGATGCTGTTTGCAGAACTCCCCGAGTTTGACGCGTCCTTCATAATCATCATCCGCTATGGATTGCCGCATCTGGGAATACTGATAATAATAAAGCGGCGTGGGGTCCTCCCCCGGGAAGGCGTCAAGGAACTCGCGATAATATTGAGCAGCCAGATCGAACTTCTTGTTGAAAGCCGCCTCGGAATGCAGGTTAACGAGAGAATCCCTGAGGCGTTCGGAGTTGATCACGTCCAAGCCGTTTGTTTTCCTGTGAACCATTTTCAGGTAAGGGGAAGCGCCCTTGTAATCCCTTTGACGGTAATAAAGGTCCGCCAGTTTTCGGTTCAGCGCGACATCGTCCGGATTGTCTTTGTATTGTTTTTCATAAATGGCGATGACTTTGAGCGTCATGCTGGGATCGTTATCCCAGATGGAAAGGAGTTTATCAAAGACCATCTGGTTATCGGGTTGAAGAGAGAGCGCTTTTTCAAAATAATCGCCGGCGCCCTTGGGATTGAGACGATCGAGGCTGTTCAATCCCCACTGGTAATACAGTTTGAAGTGAAGGGACTCGAGGTTATCTTTTTGCGCCGCGGAAAGGTCAGCTTGCTGGTATTTTTCTATCAACGCCAGGGCGTTTTCATATTTCTGGGCATCGATCATATCAGAGATTTCCGTCAGAGATTGATCGATTTTAAACGCCTTTTCCTGTTTGTTTTTTGCCAGTTCCCGATTGATTTCTTCACGAATAACAGAGAGAAGCGCCTTGGCGTCTTCGTTATCTGGATTGAGATCGAGCGCTTTTTCGATGTATTCCCTGGCGCTGGCGTGATTTTTCAATTCGAGATAGCCTTTTCCGATATGAACATAGCTCTGGTCCTGAGGCTCCATGGTTATTTTATTGATGCGCGAGCGCGGGATTTTCATTTCTCCAGCTATGGAAAGAAATACGATATTGTCCGCATCGCTTTCCGCTTCGATCACCATGCCGGTTTTCCGCTCGCCGGATTTGAATACCACAATATCGGGAAAGGCGGCGCTCAGAAGGATACAAAAGAGAACAAGGAGTAAAAATTGCTGTTTTCCCGCCATATCATTAACTCCTTTCAAGCAAAAAAGAAATCATTTCCATCTCTTTACTTTATTTTATGACTATACCCCGTAACCTGTAGATGTCAAATGTTTCTCTAAAAATAAGACCGGTTTCCGCCTGTTTCGATTTTTCCGGTAAATTTCGTCATTTTTTAATGGACAAGACTGAAAAAGGATTTCATAAGCATAAAATTACTAAATATCCAAGCGGATTTAGTCTTTTTATTTTGAAAGGAGGACATCGATGAAAGACAATGACATAGTTTTACTCTCCAAAAAAGAGATGCCAAAAAAATGGTACAACGTTCAGGCGGATTTGAAAGTTCCCCTGGACCCCCCTCTTCACCCGGCGGAAAAAAGGCCCATGACGCCCCAGGAAATGGTGGCGATCTTCCCCATGAATCTCCTGGAACAGGAGATGAGCCAGCAGAAATGGATCGATATCCCGGAACCGGTGCTCGAAATTCTGTCCATCTGGAGACCGACCCCTCTAGTCCGGGCTCGTCGCCTTGAACAAGCCCTTGGCACCCCGGCGCAAATCTGGTACAAAAATGAAAGCGTAAGCCCCCCGGGAAGCCATAAACCCAATACGGCTGTCGCCCAGGCGTATTTCAACAAAGTGGCGGGGGTCAAGCGACTGTCAACCGAGACCGGCGCAGGGCAATGGGGTACCGCCCTTTCCTTCGCTACTTATTTCTTTGATCTGAAATGCATGATTTACATGGTCAAGGTAAGTTTCAACCAGAAACCATACCGTAAATCCGTCATGCACATGTGGAATGCGGAAGTGATCGCCAGCCCCAGTGATAGAACCAACGCGGGAAAACAGATTCTGGCGAAGGACCCGGATTGCCCGGGAAGCCTGGGTATCGCCATCAGTGAGGCGATTGAAGATACGATCAGTCACAAGGATACCAAGTACGCCCTGGGAAGCGTTCTGAATCATGTTCTGTTGCATCAGACCATAGTCGGGCTGGAGACGCAGGAGCAATTCAAAAAGGCGGGAGTCAGTCCGGATATCCTGATCGGATGCGTGGGGGGAGGAAGCAACTACGCCGGTTTCATGCTTCCCTTTGCCGGAGAAACGCTGACAGGCGGGAAAAAATATCGTTTCATCGGCGTTGAGCCCACCTCCTGCCCCACGATTACCAAGGGCGATTACCGGTACGATTTCGGAGACACCATTGGCATGACTCCACTGTTAAAGATGCACACGCTCGGTCATGATTTCATCCCGCCGGCAATCCACGCAGGCGGATTACGTTATCACGGGATGGCGCCTATTCTCAGCGCCCTGGTCGAACAGGGAATCATGGAAGCGCAAGCCAAGAACCAGCTTCCGACATTCGAGGCTGCCGTATTATTTGCCCGAACGGAAGGATTGATCCCCGCTCCGGAAACCGCTCATGCGATCCGGTCGGTCATCGATGAAGCGCTCAAGGCAAAAGAGGAGAACAAGCCCACGGTCATCGCCTTCAATTACAGCGGGCATGGACTTCTGGACCTCTCGGCTTATGACGCCTATTTCGCCGGCAAGCTGCAGAATTACGAATATACGCCCCAGAAATCGTGAAGATTCTCCCATGTTTGTTGATCGATGTAAACGCATCCTTTCGCCAAAAGGGGCGCATATCAGTTTTCCGAGTAATAGGTAGGATTATGGGGCCAAACCCGAATGGCGCTAAGTTAAGGAGAAAAGGGGGGTCAAACCCTATAAAAATCCTGTATGCGCATCCTGACTCTATTGCGGGAACGC
>JAFGFK010000185.1 GCA_016931135.1 Candidatus Sumerlaeota bacterium
GAATGCTTTGCTCTGCGTTCCTGCGCATTTTTTCAAGAAGAATTTCATCCCTTAACAAATGAAGAATATGTTCTGCAAAGAGTTCTGGTTCTCTGGGAGGGGAGAGGAATCCATTTTTGCCATGGATAATGATTTCCGGAACGCCTCCCACTTTGGAAGCCACCACAGGGACTCCTGCGTTCAAAGCCTCCAGTATGCTTAAAGGGAAACCTTCGGAAATCGAGGTTAACGCGAATATATCCAGTTGAGCCCATATAATATCCAGGTTTGGGATATAACCCGCAAGATGAATTTTGTTTTCGAGACTCTGTTCCCGGATTTTATTATCGATGAGATTTTTTTGAGGTCCATCGCCAACAATAAGGAACCGAACGTTTTTCTCCTTTTCGAGAACAATTCTCGCAGCATCGATAAATGTGTTGTGATCCTTCACATCAGCGAGCCGCGCCACAATGCCGACCAGTTTGTCTTTTTCCCCGATCCCCAGGGTTTTCCTGAAATCCGCAATGTCTTCCCGTGATGCCCTGATCTCATGAAAGGGGAGAGAGGGATAAACCACTCTGATCTTCTTTTCCAATCCCGGGCGAAATTTAATCAAATTATCCCGTATGGAATTCGAATCGCAGAAAAATCCGTCAGGAAGAAAAGAGGTAAACCGGCCCCATTTCTCCTGCCGTTTATTCTTCCATATATAGGGATTGTGAAAGGTGGATATTACGCAACGAACGCCCGAGAGCCTCGCCGCAATCGTTGTAACAGCGTTAGTTCGGGGAAGATGGCTCTGTACGACATCAGGAGATATGCTTCTGATGAGACGTCTCAGTTTCCATACAGAACCGAACCTGGGTTCATGCCTGGCATAGGAATAATGACAAGAAAATCCGAAACTTTGCGCCTTTTCATAAAGCGCCCCTTTTTCAGGGGGAGTCATGATGCAGCACAATTCCGCCTCATGTCCCGCCTGTTTTTGGGCATAAGCCAGGTTTACGGTCAATTGTTCCGCTCCTCCCGTATCCAGGGAGGGTATGACATGCAGTATCTTCATTGAGAAATTCCGATTCCGAATTTTTTTTGAAGTATGTTTCTGTATAACTCGATGGTTTTCTTCGCGGTGACATCTATGGTGAAAGATTCCGCCACCTTTTGCCGGGCTTTCTCCCTTATTTCCCGGGCAATCTGAGGATTATCGAGGATCAGAAGGGCTTTTTCCGCAATGGCGCCGGCATCACTCGGGGGCGTCAGGAATCCTGTAACGCCATCCTCGATCGCCTCCGGATTCCCTCCCACATTCGTTGCGATAACCGGAACTCCAACTGCCATTGATTCCAGTATGGTGGAGGAAAATCCCTCCACATGAGTGGAAAGGATGGAGATGTCCGCGATGGTCAACCAGTCGGGAATATTTTGCTGGTGTCCCAAAAACAGAACATTCTCTTCAATTCCCAGGTTACGCGCCTCTTTTTCAATATCTTCTTTCAAAGGTCCTTCTCCCAGGAGAAGCAGTTTTACATCCTTTCTTTCGCTGATAATCACTTTAAGCGCTTTCAAGAGTGTGGAATGATCCTTGATCCTGACAAGGCGGGCTATAGACGCAATATGTCGATCTTCTCTTTTTAATCCATGTTTGGAGTATAGATAATCAGCCTTTTCTCTTTGCTTCAGCAGTTCCGGATCGATGCCATTGTGGATAACGCGTAATTTCTCCGGGCGCCATTTGATTTTTTCGATATATCGATCCCTGACTTCTTTTGAAACGCATACAATGGCATCCCGGAAGAGGCATACGAATCTGTCCATCAGGAACTGGCGGTACGTATCCCAGCGATTGACGGTTCTCAAACTGGAAACAATAACCGGAATCCGCGCCATTTTCGCCGCGATGACTCCCGATACATTGGGGCGATAATTATGGGTTTGCGCCACATTGATTTTCAATTCGCATAAAAGGGAACGCAGACGAAACAGGGAGAAGGGATTGACGCGGCTTTTCAGGGGACACAGGTGAACCGGAACTCCTCCTGATATCAGCATTTCCGCAGTGGAGCCCAGTTCCCTGATGCATATCATAGACACATCGTATCCCATTTTTTTTTGTTCGAGGGCGAGGCGGGAAACTGCGAATTCCATACCCCCTTTTCCCAGGGCGGATATGATATGGGCAATGCGGAGGTCATCAATCCCGTTTGCCATGTTTCAGTACCTCCTCATAAACCCCCGTGATTTTCTTCACCATGATTTCCTGGGAAAAGCATTCTTCAACCAGTTTTCTGCCTTCTTTGCCCATTTTTATCCGGAGATTCTTGTCGTCGCATAGTTTTTTCAGGTAATCAAACATTTCCTGATCGTTCCCCAGGTTGAAAATAAAACCGGTTCTTCCATGTTCCACAACCTCTACCAGTCCTCCGGCGTCGGATACGACGACAGGGATTTCCAGCGCCTCCGCTTCCGCCACCACTCTTCCGAATCCCTCTCTCTGCGATGGCAGAATCAGGATGTCGATTGCCTGATACACCCGGGGCATGTCTTCCCTGTCTCCTGTGAAAATGAAATAGTTCTTTAATTGCAGGTTGTCGATCATATCGTTGATTTGTTTTACATAATCCGGTTCTCTTGAACTACCCACAATCAGGAATCGGATGTTCGGATTATGTTTGATCAATCGAGGGGCGATCCCAATCAGGAGGTCCTGTCCTTTTCGTTTACTGATCTGCCCCACAAGTCCTATCACAATGCATTCAGCGGGTATGGAAAATTCGGAGCGCAGGCTGGTTTCAAAAGTATTCCGAGGATCAAAGGATTGTAGATCCACGCCGTTGTATATAGGAACAACGCGTTGTTTATAATCATGCCACGCGGAAAATTCCTCCACGAGAGCCTTGCATACGCAGATGATTTTAGTAAGATGACCCAGGTAATAATCCTTGATCTTTTTGGGAGTCATACTCAGCCTGACATGGGAAATAAGGGGAATGGGAATGCCGCGAGTCGCCCAAAAGGCATAGGGCGCAGTCCAGAATTCGTTACAGTGAATGAGATCGATTTTATGTTTTTTGATAATGTTTCTGAGTTTCCACACGGAGACCATACGGAGAAAGACATATTTGTATTTTCTCCAATTCCAGAGCCTCAGATATTCGACATGGAATCCGCTCTCTTCCAGAATCCGCGCAAACGGTCCATCTTTCGAAGGGCAGACAATAATGGGATGAAACCTTTTTTGATCGAGTTTTTTCAGGAGGACAAAGAGACTGATCCTTGCGCCCAACCAACGGTTGCTGGGCGATAAATAGAGAATATTGACAGGCATCTTGGTTTCTTATCCTTATAAATTGATGAAAAAGAGGTAGTTCATTTCCAAAACTTATTCAAATGAAAAAATATCCGGCGTTATGACTTCAAAAAACCGTTGACTCTTGGTTCGGAAACATTCGACTTTATTCCGGTATGAAGTTGAAAGATGAAAGGTGAGAAAATGTCGCGGATAATTTGGATACTCCTCCTCGTAATGATGATGTATGCAATCGGATGCGGATATAAGGATGACCGATGCTGGGTTGACGATTATCGTTATCAGACGGCAAAGGAGATTTATGAAAAAACCCAGACACTGGACCTCGTCCGTTATTACCTTGAAAACCAGCACACCTGGCGCCGTTGTGAAATCAACGAGGTATTGTATCGATTAAAAAAGGAATATAACCTGGAGAAGAACGTAATGAAATAAAAAAAGGCCCTTTTCCGAAAAAGGGTCTTTTTTTAATCATGGGGGGTCTATAAAAGCCCTGATGATTTCTGGTGTCCCCAAGGGGATTTGAACCCCTGTTGTCGGCGTGAAAGGCCGATGTCCTGACCAGGCTAGACGATGGGGACA
>JAFGFK010000186.1 GCA_016931135.1 Candidatus Sumerlaeota bacterium
ATCAGAAAGCAGGGTAGAATAAAAAATAGGAGTTGAAGAATGGCAGTTATTTCCAAAGACAGCCGCAAACAATTGAAAGAATTGGCGCAGGTTGCTTACGAAAGGGAACTGGCGCATCATTTGAACGAACTGGCGGAAAAGTTTGAAAAATGGAAAAACAAGGAAATCACCAGCTCCGAACTGAATGAACTTATCCATAATTTCTATAATGGCACTTCCAAAAGGCTTTACAGCATTTACCATTACCTGGATTCCGACGGCATAGTGGCAAGAGCCCTTGCCTTTGGTTTTCTTTCCGATGATGAAGTCCCGAAGGAATTGAAATCCCAGATCCGGAGCATGATCAATTTTTACAAGGAACATGATATGGATTGATTAAGTTTGAAGGGTGAAGAGAGAAGTTTGCAAGGAATGGAGGCGGCGTTTGTTTTAGGCTGTTTGCGTCAAACCCTTAAAACAAATTACCGCGGTTGAGGAGGTTTTGAGGATCGAGGATTCGCTTGATGCGCCGCATCTCTTCAATTCCTTTTTCGCGGATCATGAGTTTCAGCAGATTTTTCTTGAGTTTACCGATTCCGTGTTCCGCGGCAACCGTTCCGCCAAATTCAATCGCCTTTTTCGCCAACTCTTCGTATAATCGTTTCCCCATCTCATATTCGGATTCATTTTTCGGGATGATATTGACATGGAGATGGTTGTTGCCTATATGCCCGAATATGATATATCGCAGATTCGCCTCCCGGAGTTTTTCCCTGTAACAATCGAGCATGGCGCCCAGAAAGCGGTCGGGAACGGCGAAGTCGGTTCCGAGTTTTGTGATGCCGGGATTTTCGGATTTGATCCTGCCTATAAGCGAGTTGACGGTTTCCGGAACGGCATGGCGAAAGGCGCGAATCTTTGCAATGCCTTCCGAATCGAATTCAGCCCAGGTGGAATCCAGGGATGAATGGACCCGGGAAAGTATATTTTCCAAAGCGAGACAAATCTCATCTGTTTCTTTTTCATTGTCATAAAGGCGTTCGTAATAAACAACCGCGCCGGCGGAATCGGGCAGGGGGGGAAGAGAAGAAGAGGCGCCTTCCGTTTTTCTTCTTTCCCGGAGAAGATCGAGAGCGAAGGGACCGATATATTCCAAAGCGTGCGGTTTTACGTTTTCAGGAGATTCCAGATCCAGCTCGCCCCGTATCAAACGTACGAACAAAACGGCGTCTTCAGGCGAGGGGAGGAAAATGACCGCTCCGAGGATAAAGGGAGGCGTGGGGATCAGGCGTAACTCGATTTCTGTCATAATCCCGAGCGTTCCCTCGGAACCTATAAAAAGATCGATTAGATCCATTCCGGGTTTTGAATAGTATCCCGCCGTATTTTTGGCAAGAGGTCTGGGATAACTGGGAATGGGTATCAAAATCTCCCTTGTTCCGGCGTCAAACCGGATGACGCCTCTTTCATCGGCAAAATATTTCCCCCTGGGAATCTCGATTATTTCCCCGGAGGCAAGGGCGACCCTGATTTTCCTGACATATTCCCTCGTGGATCCAAATCCGAATGTGCGCGCCCCGGATGCGTTGCAGGCGACCGTTCCTCCGATCTGCGCGGTTTGTTCCGTGGGATCAGGCGGATAAAAGAGCTGAATATCGCTGTTGTGAAATGTCATAAGGGATTTTTGTTCAAGAGAATCGGACTCCTTCATATCGGGGAAATCCTTGTGATACAGCGCCTCATGGATATCTTTGAGTAGAACCCCGGGTTCCAACCGAAGACGCCATTCCCCGGATTTCTCATCGAATCCCAATCCAAGGAAGCGATTCATTCTTGAAAAGGACATAACAATTCCATTTGCGGGAACGCATCCTCCGGTTATACCCGTTTTCCCTCCGGAGATTGTAACAGGGATCGCATTTTTCGAGGCATGGCGCAAAACATGTAAAATTTCTCTTTCGGAACAAGGGAAACAGATGTAATCCGCCATACCGGATAATCGGGACTCGTCGGATAGATATTCCTCGTAAATTTGGTTGAAGGGTAAAAGGATGTTATCTGAAATGGTCATGAGAGGTTATTTCTCGGCGTGGTGGCGGTAAAAATCGATCATGATGTTTTTTGTCTCGCGGTGCAGGCGTTGCTTTTCTTTCACCTCTTCGCTGATGGGCTTGATGTCTCTCATTTTTCTGATTTCGTCATAACCGTATATTTTGGCTTTGATTTCAAAGGTCGGATTCTGGGTGATCAGGATAATGGCGTTATCCAATTGCTGGAAATCGAACGGCTTCGGGATAAATGCCTGAACTCCCAGTTTTTTGATGTAATCCACATCCTTCTTGGTGGTTTTATCGGAAACCATAATGACGGGCGTCTGGAAAAATAAATCGGATTTTTTGAGCATCTGACAAACCTGGTATCCGGAAAATATGGGAATCTGGGCGTCGATAATGAATAAATCAGGTTCCAGGAAATCGGATTCGCGGATCATTTCAAGTCCATTGCGCGCCGTGAAGATTTCATATTTATCTTTCATGGCGGTAGAAAGAAAATCCAGCACATCCGGATCATTGATGGCAATCAGTATGCGGGGAAGTTTGCATATTTTTCTTTTAGGTTCAACTGGAGGCGTCGCAGTCTGAATCCGGTCTTTTTCCTTTAATTCATCTTTTATTTCCCGAGGAACGGGCGTGGCAAAACGCTGGTTCTCCGAAGGAGCGGGAGTCTTGCTTTGCTGACGGGACGCGGAGACGCCCCCTTTGGGCATGGAGGGGAAGGGGGTTTTTCTCTGCGCATTTTGTTCCAATTGCTCTTTTTGAAAAGTGGTTATCTGTAATTCAGACAAGGGTATCCGTTTGGGCTTCCGGGGGACGATCTTACGCTTTAAAAAAGCATGGAGGGAATTAAGGAAGCGTTTCGGGGTGATTGGTTTCGTCAAGAAAAGGTCCGCGCCGGATTTGTAGGCGTCAATGATGATGTCGCGATCCGTCAATACGGAAAGGAAAATGCAGGGGGTATCGACAAATTGTGGTTTCTGTCTGATCCTTTTGACTACCTGCCTTCCGTCAAGGTAGGGCATCATGACGTCAATAATTAAAATATCCGGCTCAATATCATCCAGATTATGCAGAATATCCAAAGGATTTGTACAACACAATACCTCAAATTCTTTGGATAGTATATTATCCAGAAGGGATAGGGTGTCCCGATCATCATCAATAACGACAATCCGGTATTTGTCCATTACTCAACCACGCGGATACAAACTGAAATAAATAACAGCGTTGTCCTTTTTGCTATGAATTTTTATATATTTATGGGATATATGGTATAAATTTGCAAGGATTTTTTTTAATGATTCAACTATTGAGGGCGCGCGTCAGTTTTCTTGGCGGGTGGTTGGATCATGGGGTCATACTCTATAAAAATCCGATGCGCGTATAATCTTTGGGTTTTTCAGGGAATGTTGTTAGACGATTCAAGAATTTTGACGGCGGGGGAAAGAAAGGGGCTGTAAGGGAATTCCTGAAGAAGGTTCTGAAACATTTTCTGCGCCTGCGCTTTTTCCCCGAGTTTCGCGTACGAGGCGCAGGATAAAAAAAGTAGATGATCTTTATATTGGTTGTAAGAATCATCCGGTAAATCCTTTTTTAACCGGGAGAGATCGGAGAGGATTTCTTCCGCATCTTCCCGGGAAAGGTCTTCCAGGGAATGGAAGGATTTTTCGTGAATGATATGCTGCAGTATATGCATTGCCTGCCGGATCTGAATCTTCCCCTGGATGCTTTCGACGTACAGGCGTTCCGATTCCGCCAGCTGATAGGAGTCTTTCTGTGATATCAGGGATAAAGCCTCATGGGCGTTACCGGAAGCCAGGGATTTCTCGAGGGATTCAAGATAATCGCGGATTTTCTTTTGTTCTTGTTCTGATTTTTCGCGGGATAAAAGGGATTCGTAATGTTCATATTCTTTCAAAAGAAGAGGGAATTCGGACAAATCCTTTGGCGACAATGTGGCGAGGGACGCCTCCGCTGATGTAAAATCATTCTGGTTGATGGAGTCCTGAACAATTCGAAATTGATCGTAATATATGTTTTTCTTGATTTCCCGGATGGAGCGCGGAACGAACGCCTTGGAGGCAAATTCAGGATTGAGACGATTGAATCGAATCAGTTCGGAAAGAACGGTTTGAGGATTCCTGATTGCCAGGATTTCATCAAGTTTGTTTTGAAGGTCGATTTCATCCTTTTTCAAAACCCGGGATTCGATCGCCGCCATCCGGGAATGATAGGCTTCCAGGGACGGTTCTTCAGGAAAATGAATCCTGAGCGTCTCAATCTGTTTTTCAAGAGGGGTCATATCATCCAGCGTCTTGAAGTTCTCAGCCAGGCTTTTTTCGATGGACTCTTTCATGGAAAGCCGGGCGTCCGTTTTTATATGTTTGAGGAATTGCCCCGTCTCGGGATCAGGATGATATGCCTCCAGTTGTTTACATAAATCCATTGCGCCGGAAAAATCTTTTGCCTGAAGGCGATTCCTTATTTTCTGTTTTTGAGCGTCCATCTTTTCCCGAATGGATTCATTCACGAGTTGGGCAATGGGTAAAAGGGGAGAAGAACCATATTTGCTTGAAAATGATTCGACTTTTCTCACCGCATCTCCAAAACGCTTGTTTCGATAGTCGGAAATCGCCTTCTCGAGAAGGTCTTCGGATGGATGAGGTTGAACAATGTGTAGGGAGAGAACAATAATGCACGCAAAAGAAATGAAAAGTCCCGCCAGAAGAACTTTTACCCATTTTAACACAGGAAGCGCGCTTTTGACTTGTTCCGCGCGTTCGATATATTGGTGGGATTTGAAAAGGCTCGGATGCAGCGAAAGCGCCGCCTCCCACTCCTGAAGGGCGGAATCGAATTTGTTTTGTTTGGCGTATATGGTTCCAAGCAAAACATGCGCCGAGATATTGTTTTTATCAAGATCAAGGCAGTTCTGGAGTTCGGATATCGCCTGGTAATACCGGTTTCTTTCTGCGTGGTCTATGGCAAGGTTATAATGATGCTTCGCCTTGTTGGTAATAAGACGGAGCATCGTGAGATCCTTGTTACAATAATAACAGGTCTCTCGATCATCCCTGTTTTCAGTATTACAAAAAGGACAGATCATTTGCCTTTATCGGATGAGAGGCGTTTGTCAATCGAGAAACGATTCCACTATCGAAAAATCAGATTCCCGCCGCCTCCATGGAGGTAAGGATTTTTATGACTTCATCAAGGGCTGCTTCAATCTTGGAATCGTCCGCTCCCGACTCCATCAGGGATTTGAGAGATTCGGTTTTACTTTGTAGAGATTTTGCCATGGGATGATCCGACTGGGAAGAAATCATATTCTCCGCTCTCTCAACAACGGATTGCGCTTCTTCGATGCGATTCTGCTGGATGCGATCGCGAAGGAATCGAGTGATGCGCTCCTTTGCCTCCTTGATCATACGGGATTTTTCCGCTTCAGACAGCCTCGAGTCGGTGGACGCAATCGTAATTTTCTTCTCTACCCCTGTCGCGAGGTCTTCCGCCCTTGCCTCCAGGATGCGGTCCGGATTCAAACGGAATGTGACCTCTATCCTTGGAACTCCACGAGGGGCGGGGGTGATCCCTTCAATCCGTAGAAGATCGAGGAATGTGTTTTCCGACGCGATATTCTCCTCTCCTTCATAAATCGGAAAGGAAATGGCTTCCTGGAAATCCCGCGTTGTCGTGAATATATCCTTGGCTTCCGTGGGATAAGTGGAGTTACGCTCGATGATGACTCCGAATTGGTCGTGTTCCAATCCCACGCCCAGGGAAAAAGGCGTCATGTGGATGATGACAGGTTTTTCCTTTCCATACCGCGTGGCAAGGGTGTCTTCGATTTCTCCCTCGAGGGGCGTCAGGGCAAGGGACTGGATGGCGGCTCCGATCGCCACAACTTCTTCCGGAGAGATGTCCCGCCGCGGATTCTTTTTCATCAGGTCCTTTACCAGACGTTGAACCATGGGCATTCTCGTGGAACCGCCCACGAGCAGGACGGTATCGATCTTGTCAACCGATAAGGCGGCGTCTTCGGTAGCCTGGAGCACCGGGGCCCTTGTCAACTCGACCAGATCTTCGACCAGCGATTCCAGTTGTTGTCGCGAGATGGTGAGATCAAGGGAAAGGGGACCTTTTTCGGTCATGGTGATCGCTTCAACCAGTATATGGGACTCTTTGATTTCTGATAGCTCGATTTTAGCCTCTTCGGCTGATTCTTTCAACCGCTGCATGGCGATGGGATCTTCGGATAAGTCGATATTGTTCGCCTTCTTGAATTCTTCCACGAGAAATTCGACAATGCGTTTGTCGAAATCATCGCCGCCGAGGTGGGTATTTCCCTGGATGGCAAGTACCTGGAAAACTCCGGAAACAACCTCGATGATGGATACGTCGAAGGTGCCGCCTCCCAGGTCGTAAACCATGATGATCTGATCTTCCTCTTTATCCATGCCATAAGCCAGGGCGCTGGAAGTGGGCTCATCGATGATTCTGCGAACTTTGAATCCTGCGATTTCACCCGCATCTTTGGTGGCTTGACGTTGGGCGTCGGTAAAATATGCGGGCGTGGTAATGATTGCCTGATTGATCTCTTCTCCGAAATAATCTTCCGCGTCCTGTTTTAATTTTTGAAGGATCATGGCGGAAATTTCCTGGGGCGTATATTCTTTGCCTTCTATCCGGACGCGGTAATTGGTCCCCATGTGGCGTTTTATGGAAAAAACGGTTCGCCCCACATTCATGATGGCGCCGCGCTTTGCCTTCTTTCCCACTAAAATCTCGCCGGATTTGGTGAAACCTACAACTGAAGGGGTCAAGCGTTCGCCCAGACTGTTCGGAACTATGATGGGTCCGTTTTTTTCCATTACGGAAATCACGGAGTTAGTGGTACCTAAATCAACACCCAGTATCCGTCCCATATTTTCCTGCGCTCCTTTCGATATTCCTGTCACCCTGATGTGGGATTATATGCCACGACGACTTTTGCGTCACGAATTAATTTGTCTTTAAAGTAATATCCTTTCTGTCTCTCACTGATGATAGTATCAGGTTTATAATTTAATGTCGGTCGATATTCAACAACATCATGATAATTTAAATTAACTTCTTTTCCGATTGTGTCAAGAGGTTTTAAGCCTAATTTCTCCAAAAAGTGAAAGAAACGATAATACAGGGTTTCCACGCTTTTCAACCAATTATTCACTTCCTTGGAGGGGGGGTATTCCCGGGCAAGGTTTAAAATACGCTCAAAGCCGTCCAGAAACACGACGACCTTCTTCATGAAACTTTCCATTTCCTCTGATGTTTCGTAACGCCTTTCCAACTCCTCCCGAATGGTCTGAAGCCGTTCGTTTTCAAGCATCACTCGACTTATCAGGGTGATGAGGTCATCGTTTAAAGCCAAACCGTTCTGAGAATCCCGAGACTTTTCCCTGATAGGTTCATATATCTCCAAACGTTCCGGCGTCAGCTCGAAATAACGGGAGAAGAGTATGTTGATGATTGATTTCATGGAACTTGGGTGGCTTTCCTCCCTGTGTATTACCTTCTTAACTTGATGACGGATATGGCTTTTCGCGCCAGTTTGTTTTTCGGATCCAATTGGAGAGTTGTATTGAATTCCCGCATGGCGGAATGAATGTCGCCTTTCATGGAATATGTGGATCCAATCTCAAAATGAACCTCTGCGCTATTGGGCAAATACTTCAACAATGCCTTGAAATGAACAAGGGCGGGAGTATATAAACCGCTTTCCCTGAGTTTTTTCCCCAGCGACAAATGGGCCCGTACCAAGTTGTCCTTTGTGGTGGGATTTTCCGGGTCAAACGCCAAGGATTTTTTCCAGACCGTGAAGGCGTTATCGACCTGACCCGAGTTGAGTAGCGCCCAACCCAGGAGATTGAGAACTTCCACGTTTCTGGGATGGTATTGTTCCAATTTCCGCAACTCTTGTACCGCCTCGTCCCATTTTTGTTCCTCCATCAATGTGGAAGCTATCTGGTATTGAGCGTCAAAGTCATTCGGATTGATTTTGAGAATTTCCCGGTATTCCCCGATGGCGTTTTCCTTGGTTTGTTTGATCTCCGGTTGTTGAAGAGCCATTCCGCCAAGGTGTTTGTGAACTTCAATAATCATGTTTTTTATATATTCATTACCCTGGTCCTGGTCAAGCATTGTTTTCCATCGGCGCAGGCATTCCGCCCAGTATTTTTGCGCCAGAACCGCGTTGCCGATCTTTTCCGCCCCGATCGCCAGGTTTTGAATGATCGCCAGATTATCGGGATTCATCCGCAGGGATTTCTCCCACAAATCGACAGCTTCAGATATAAGACCATGACATGCATAGGAATATCCCAGGATAATGTAGGAATAAATTAGATTGTTTTTCGCCCTGTTATGAGTGGGATCAAAATTCAAAACTCTTTGCCAATCCTCGATCGCTTCCGCCCATCTTTTCTTTTTTACAGAATGCCAGCTGCGCTGCATATAGGCAAGGATCAGGTTTTTCCTGGTTTCCTGATCACTCGAATTATCGCGGAGTCGAGTCTCCAAAACTCTGATTTCATGATTCAGGGACTCTATGGTGGAGACGTTTTTTTCCTCCTCGTTGAAAAGAAGTTCTCCTTTGATGTAATTGAATATAAGAATATCTTCCTTTGCGCGTCTTTTGACGTCCTTGAGTTTTTTATAAGCCTCCTGGATAACCATGAATTGTTCGGTATGCGTTTCTGGATCATACCGTTTGACCAGATCCACATAAGCCTGCTTCACTTCCTGCTCTGTAGCGCCTTTGTGGATATTCAATACGGCGTATGGATCTCTTTCTCCAGCCATAGTTAATTTGAAAACTCCAATAGCTAATGCTTAAGGCTAATAAAATAAAGGATCGGCAAAAATAATATTAATATCAATCATATATGCCAATATTATTTCATGTCGAAGTATAAAATTTCAACGTAAACCGGTATTTGTCAAGAATTCTTTTGTTTGTTCTATGGAATTCATCCGATAAAATTGGGACCTCATTTCTTTGGCGCAGGGCATACTCTTCAGATAACAAATGCCATGCTTGCGAAATTCCACTACGCCGCGTTGCTCTCCTTTTTGTCTTACCATCTCCTCCAAGTGTCGAATCCCTGTTTGAATGCGTTCCCGAATCCCCGGCATTAGCGCTCCCTCATAGGGAATCTCTCCCAGAACTCCTCTCGCCTCGAGGAATATCCATGGATTGCCCAGAGACGCCCTTCCTATCATGATGGCGTCGCATTGGGTCGAATTTCTCATCTGGAGAACGTCGATGCCGTTGTGAATGTCCCCATTTCCTATCACAGGGACGCTCAACCGTATTTTCAACTCGGCAATCTGCCTCCAATCCGCTTTCCCTGCGTATAATTGTTCTTTTGTCCTGGGATGAATGCAAATGGCGTCGACTCCCTCTTTTTCCAACAGGGGGGCAAGTTCAAGCGCGGCATGAGGATTCCCTCTGGTTCCGCTCCGCATCTTGACTGTCAGGGGTATTTTGATCGCTTTTTTGATGGCGCGTATTGTCTCGAGAGCGATTTCCGGTTGATCCAAAAGAGCCGCCCCCGCTCCACTCCGGACTACTTTCTTTACCGGACATCCCATATTCATATCCACAATGGACGCCCCTCTATCTTCGACCATTTTCGCCGCTTCCGAGAGGGCTGTCGGATGACATCCAAAGAGCTGAACGGCAACCAGCCCAGGCTCTCCCTCAATATCCAGTATATTCCATGTCTGACGATTCTTCCTCACCAGGCCATCCGCGCTGATCATTTCGGTATAAACCAGTTGACATCCGAATTCACGAAGGATATTCCGGAACGCCCTGTCGCTGAATCCTGCCAGGGGAGCGGGGAGCGCACGGGAACCGATATGCTGGTTTCCGATTGAAAATCCCGATTCTTTATATGGCTTCACGTTCATGGTCGATACATGAATATCTCTATCTCCCCCTTCAGGCAATTCAAGAATTTTCAATCGAATTATAATCGGAAATCTGATGCGCATCCGTTTTCAGTTGACAAATGGAGGCGGGGTGAACTGATATCGGAGGACAAATCCGGGCGTTAACTTTTTAAAAGGTCTTCCACAAGATCCGTAACCTGACTGAGTTCCTCAGGAGTGGATATCACTCCTATTTCCAGGTTGAATTTTCGCGACTCCCCCGCTTCCAGAAATTCGAGGGTTTTGTTCGCCCGTTCAGCCGCCCTTCCCTTGACGCCACAGTTGCCGGGCTCGAGCCCCAACACGTATGTCCCCTTGCCCATCATTTTCCATTGCGTAAAGCGCGGGAGTTGCTTGAAGGGATATTTCATATAAACGCCAAAACAGGGGTGATTCATGTTTGAATTCACAACCGCAAGGCGGACGTTGCCGGATGTATCCGGTATCAATTCATGAGAATACACCTTTTCCGTGGCTTTCTTATCCGGATCATGAAAAAAGGAGAAATGCTCCATATCCTCTTCCGATTTGGCATTGATGATCTCCACGTTTTTGGAAGGTAAAATCAGGGAGGCGTCTTTATCGAAAATCGGCCAACCTATGTTTGTATGGTACAGGAACATCAGGGGAGTGGACACGCCCCCCTCATTGGCGACCTCGTCTTCGATGAAGATTTTCTTTTCTCCCAATCGGGTCCATATCAGGCGGCGCAGGCAAAGATTGGGTCCGAAAACCGCGGTTTCGCGGATGACCCCTTCCACGCTCATATCGAGATTGTCTCCGTGCCAGGCGTAGTTTATATTGACATTTTCAGCGGGACACCCGGAAATGATCCCATGAAGGGTGAGTTCCTTTTCCTGATCCTGGTTGGGTCTGCCAACATTGGATAATCCGCAGGTGGTCAACAATCCGCCCTCGAAAGTATCGAGCCAGTGTTTGTCCAACGGCAGGAAATATCTTGGATGACAAAGACCTGTAGAGGATTGCCAACCCAGGGGATATCCTGCAAACTCCGCAGCGCCGATATCCATCGCGCGGTCGATAAGGACGTCGAAGATCAATCCGCTGCCGGTTCGTATCTGCAGGGCGCGAAGTCCGCGCCCCTTCCCATCACTGTATTCGAATTGACTGATTCCTCCCACTTGGGACAAGCGACCAATATGACTTAACAAATCCTCTTTCTTCCATTCTTTTCCAAAGAGTTGAACCATATCTCACTCCCATGCCTTGATTTTTTAATATTTATGATTCTTGTATCGTACAATAACGCTATTGACATGAAAATGAATTCTGGGCATTCTATTTGTTTATAATCAAGAAAATTCCAATCATAGTCTCTATTATGTTTGATATTGAGGGATATATATTTGAATAAAGGAAAATTGCGTATCTATGAAAATAGCTGATCTGGGAGAGAAAAAAATCATTGAATCAATCGCTCCTTTTACCGGGATCAACCGTTATGTCGAGGTGGGGTTTGGCGATGACGGCGCGGTGCTCAGGATCGACAAGAAAAATCCGAGATGCGTCGTGACTACGGATATCCTGGTTGAAGGAACTCATTTCCTTTTCGACAGGATTGGATTCAAGAATCTGGGGTATAAATCTTATGAGGTTAACGCCTCGGATATCGCTGCCATGGGGGCATGGCCCGTTGCCGCTTTTTTATCCCTCGGTTTGAAATCCGGCATGGAATATCGCTCCCTGAAAGATTTCTATAAGGGCTTTTCTTTGGCGGCAAAAAGACATGGTTGCCTTATTCTGGGGGGGGATACGGTTCGGGCGGACCGTTTGTTTATCAGTATCACCCTTGTAGGCGTTTATGAAAAAGGATCCACGCCTCTGCGGCGTTCCGCCGCAAAATCCGGAGACCGGATATATATCACCGGATGGCCCGGAGAAAGCGGAATGGGTTTTATCCTTTTGAAAGATCGAAAGCCTGGCGTTTCAACTCTCGCAAAGCATCCCCTTATCGCAAGACATATTCGCCCCACATCCCGCGTTAACGTGGGAACGGCGCTGGCTCGCTCCCCGCATACAGGGGCGGTTATCGATGTCAGCGACGGCGTTTATAACGAACTGAATCTTTTGTCCCAATCCAGCGGCAAGAAAATGAAGGTTTATCTTCACAAACTTCCCATTTCTCAACGTCTTCATAAAGAGGCGACAGCGAGACATTTGGATTCTCTCCAGATGGCGCTTTTCGGTGGAGAGGATTATGAACTTCTTTTTACCAGTTCTCTCCGTCTTCCACGCGTCAAAAAATTATTCGATCGCAAGGGCGCGCGATGTCCGCTTCATGAGATTGGCATTGTGGAACAAGGCGGGGGCGTGGTCTTTTTGAATGATATGGGAGAACGCGTAACTGTTATCGATAAGACATTTGAGCATTTCCCGGATGAAAGACCCTGAATGACTCAACAAGATAAAATACATACATTCCTTATCTCGGAGGAAGAAACCGGAATCAGGATTGATCGATTTCTCGCCTCCTGCCTTCCCGCTTGCTCCAGGACATATATCCAGAGATTGATCAAACAGGGAAAGGCTTTTGTTAATAATAAAACAGTCAAGTCCAGTTATGTATTGTCTGAAGACGACGAGATCGCTTTATCCATACCTCCTCCCCAGGTTTGGACGCCGCAACCGGAATTCCTGCCCCTTGATATTGTTTATGAAGACGCCGATATTCTTGTTGTCAATAAACCTTCCGGAATGGTCGTTCACCCTGGCGCGGGGAATCGCTCCGGCACCCTTGTCAACGCCCTTTTGTATCATTGCCGTACCTTGTCCGGAATCGGAGGAATATTGAGGCCCGGCATAGTTCATCGTTTGGATAAGGGGACTTCGGGCCTGTTGGCTGTAGCCAAAACGGATCAGGCTCATTTGTCTCTGGTAAAACAACTGGCGGATAGAAAAGTGAAGAGGATATACCTTGCCCTGGTTTTGGGGGATGTAAAGCGTCAAAAGGGCGTGATAGATCTCCCGATCGGTCGTGATCCCCATCACAGGGAAAGGATGGCGGTCAATCGCAAACATGGGAAACCCGCCGTTACGCATTATGAGGCGTTGAAACGCGGTTCTGATGTCACGCTTCTTGAAGTGAGCCTGGAGACGGGACGTACTCACCAGATTCGGGTCCACATGCAATACCTGGGACATCCGATCATAGGCGATAAGGACTATGGAACGGCAAAAGTGACGATACCGGATGGGGTTAAACAGGAAGCGCTCCTTTTGATAAGGAATTTCAATAAAATCAATCATCCGCTTCTTCACGCCCGGAGGCTGGAGTTGACGCATCCTTTGAGAAATGAAGTCATGATTTTTGAAGCGCCCCCCCCGGAGGATTTCAATCGGATCATCGCTCGACTTTGAAAAAAAGCGATAATGTTACGAAAAAAAGCGAAAAGTAATGAAAAATTCCGTTTGCAAATTTTTTTCTCTTATTGATATATAAAAATATTGTTGTTGGGATATGGGCAATTTGATGAATTATAAACTGAAATTTCATCTTCTACTGTTTTGCGCATTCTGCATTTTTTCTTCTCAGGGATTTTCACAGAATCTGCTGGAAATCATCCGGAGTAAAAAATGGGAAGCGCTGCCTCCCACTATCACCAATCCTCGC